>DATIVW010000039.1:0-11816 GCA_035465595.1 Rhizomicrobium sp.
TCGCGTCACTGTCGAGGCCCATCTCGAAGCCTGGGAGTTTTTCGCGCTTCAGCGTGACGGCGAGTTCCTGAACCGTCATCGCGCGGTCGGCACCCGCAACCTTGAACCGCCCGACGCCTTCCACGACATCGAACGTGACCTCCTTGCCGCCCGCCTGCATCACCTGGCCCGCCGCAGCCTTGCCCTTCCGGATCACCTCATCCGAAGCACCGAGCAAAGCGCCGCCGGACATGTTGAGCGAGCGCGAGCCGCCCGTGCCGCCGCCATTCACCCAGTCGCTGTCGCCCTGCTTCACCGTGATCGCTTCGAACGGCACGCCGAGCTTTTCGGCCACGACCTGCGCGAAGGCCGTCTCATGGCCCTGCCCGTTCGATTGCGTGCCGACGAGCAGCTCGACGCCGCCATTGTCGGTGAACTGCACGCGCGCGGGCTCCTGTCCCGCGGCCGCCGTGATCTCGACATAATAGGCGATGCCGAAGCCGCGCTTCTTGCCGCGTGCTTCCGACTGCTTGCGGCGCTCCGAGAAGCCCGCCCGGTCGGCGCGCTTCAGGCCCTCTTCGAGCAGGCGCGGATAGTCGCCGGAGTCGAAGGAGACGCCCCACCAGTTCTTGTACGGCAGCTCGTCCGGCTTGATGAGATTGCGCTTACGGATCTCGATCCGGTCAATGCCGACCTTCTTCGCGGCCACGTCCATCAGCCGTTCCATGTAATACGCGGCCTCGGGACGACCGGCGCCGCGATAGGCGTTGACCGGCGCGGTGTTGGAAAAATAGAGCTTGATATGCGTGAAGAACGCCGGCACGCGATAGACGCCGCCGAAGATGCGCGAGCCCGCCAGTGTCGGGATGAATGGTGCGAAGCCCGACAGATAGCCGCCGAGATTGGCGGTACCTGTGAAGCGCAGGGCAAGAATCCTTCCATCCTTGTCGAACGCGCCTTCCGCGCGCGTGAGCATGTCGCGGCCGTGATGATCGGAGAGGAAGGCTTCGGTGCGATCGGATGACCAGCGCGCGGGACGGCCGGTGATCTTCGATGCGATGAGGACGGCGCCCTGCTCCGGATAAAATCCGGCCTTCATGCCGAAGCCGCCGCCGACATCGGACGACACGACTCGCAATTTCTCCGGCGGGATGTCGAGACATCCGGCGATATTGGCGCGCAGACCGCCCGATCCCTGGTTGCCGGAATAAAGCGTGAAGTGATCACCGGCTTTTTCATACACGCCGATGGCGTTGCGGGTTTCCATCGAGTTCACGACGATGCGGTTCTGCACCATGTCGACGCTGGCCGTGAACGCCGCCTTCGCGAATGCGGCTTTGGTCTCGTCTTCCTTGCCGTCGGCCCAGTCGAGACATTCATTGCCAGGGACTTCGGACCATATCTGCGGGCCTTTCGGTGCGCGCTCGAGCGTGCCGAATGCATCCAAGGTTTCATAATCGACGTCGATCATCTCCGCGGCATCGCGCGCTTGCGCCAGCGTTTCGGCGACGACCATCGCGACTGCCTCGCCGACGAACGTCACCTGGTCCTTCGCGAGGAAGTTCTTGGCAACGCCTTTCGGGAACGATCCGTCTCGCGCCTTCACCGGCGTCTTCGTTGCCATGGGCTTGGCGCCGGCCGCTTCGAGATCGGCCTGCGTCAGCACAGCGACGACGCCCGGTGCGGCTTTCGCGGCCCTGGTGTCGATGGCTTTTATCCTCGCGTGCGCATGCGGGCTGCGCGCGAACACGACCTGCGTTTCGTTGGGGAAATGCAGATCGTCCGTATACTGACCGTGACCGGTGACAAAGCGGATGTCTTCCGTCCGGCGGACGGATTGGCCTGTGCCGAATTTCATGTCGTGTTCCTAGTGCCTGTAGCTCGGGTCGATCCGGTCGAGTTTGCGCAGCAGCGCGGGCCACGCCAGCGGTCCGACCATGCCTTCGAACGCCACCGCGCCCTGCATCGCCGTCTTCTCCGGCACGCCCTGGTTCGGCCAGTTGGGCTTGGCGCCGCCGGCGAGCGCGCGCGTCTGCATCGAGCAAGCGCGTTCCAGATAGAACATGCGCAGGAAGGCATCGGCGCAAGACTTGCCGACCGCGAGCGTGCCGTGATTGCGCAACAGCATCACGTGCTTCTGGCCGATGTCGTGCACGAGGCGGTCGCGCTCGTCGAGATCCAGCGCGATGCCTTCGTAGTCGTGATAGGCGATATCGCCCAGCAGCATCATCGCATGCTGGTCGAGCGGCAGAAGCCCGTCGGCCTGGGCCGACACCGCCACGCCGTCCGTGGTGTGCAGGTGGATCACGCAATGCGCATCGTCGCGGTTCATGTGCACGGCGCTATGGATGGTGAAGCCGGCCGGGTTCACCGGATAGGGCGAGTCCTGCACCTTGTTGCCGTTCACGTCGATCTTCACCAGGCTCGATGCCGTGATCTCGTCGAACAGCAGGCCATAAGGATTGATAAGGAAATGGTGATCCGGCCCGGGAATGCGCGCGGAGATGTGCGTGAAGATCATGTCGTCCCAGCCATAGTGGGCGACGAGCCGGTAGGTCGCGGCGAGATCGACGCGGAGCTGCCATTCCTCCGCGGACACCTTGCCTTCCAGCGAAGGAACCTTGTCGGCGGCCGGCACGCGCGTCTCCATCTTTTTGCGGATGTCGGCCTCGGTCTGCATCATGGCGGCTCTCCCAATAGCGATTGTCTGTAGAGTGATCCCGGCCCGGCTTTCCTGTCAAACTCCGGCTTCGCGCACCCTGCCGATCGCTTTCATCCACCCGTCATAGAGTGCGTCGCGTGTCGCGCGGCCGGTTTCCGGCGCGAAGCGCCGGTCAAGCGCCCACCCTTTTGCGATATCGGAAAAGTCGCTGAAGAGGCCCGCCGAAAGACCGGCGAGATAGGCCGCGCCCAGCGCGGTCGTCTCGGTGACCTGCGGTCGCTCGACAGGCAGACCGGTCAGATCGGCGAGGCGCTGGCAGAACCAGTCATTGCGCACCATGCCGCCATCGACCTTCAGCGCCTTGGGCGCGTCCAGGCCCGCATCGCGCATGTCGCGCGCCATCGCTTCCAGAAGGTCGCGGGTCTGGAAGCAGACCGAGTCCAGGGCCGCACGCGCGATTTCGGCAGCACCCATGTCGCGGGTCAGTCCCAGAATCGCGCCGCGCGCTTCCGGGTCCCAGTAAGGCGCGCCAAGGCCCGTGAATGCGGGCACGAAGTAGAGGCCGTCGGCAGGCTTGGCGGTTTTTGCCAGGGCTTCGATCTCGGCAGCGTTGCGGATCACGCCGACCGCGTCGCGCAACCATTGCACCACCGCGCCGGCGATGAAGATGCTGCCCTCGATAGCGTAAGCGGTTTGGCCACCGGCGCGATAGGCGCAGGTCGCCAGGAGACGGTTCTTGGATGAAGGTGCGGTGCTGCCGGTATTTACGAGCGCAAAGCATCCGGTCCCGTAAGTCGATTTGACGTCGCCCGGATTGAAGCAGGCCTGGCCGAACATTGCCGCCTGCTGGTCGCCCGCGATGCCGCGGATGGGAATCGCGCGGCCCAGAAGATCGGGCTGCGTCTCGCCGAAGTCGCCCGCGCTGGCGCGCACGTCGGGAAGGATCGCGCGCGGCACCTTGAACATCCGCAGCATGTCATCATCCCACGCCAGCGTTTTCAGATTGAGCAGCAGCGTGCGTGAAGCGTTGGTGACATCCGTTGCGTGCACCTTTCCGCCGGTGAGCTTGTAGACCAGCCAGGAGTCGATGGTGCCGAAGGCCAGTTCTCCGCGCTCCGCACGCGCACGGGCCCCGGGTATGTGATCCAGAAGCCATTCCACCTTGGTTCCGGAGAAGTAGGGGTCGAGCAACAGGCCCGTCGTCGCCGAAACGCGCCCCTCCCAACCCGCGTCTTTCAGCGTGCGGCAGCGGTCCGCCGTTCGCCGGTCCTGCCAGACGATGGCGTTGTGCAGCGGCACACCCGTCGCGCGATCCCACAACACCGCGGTCTCGCGCTGATTGGTGATGCCGATCGCCGCGATATCCTTGGGATCGATACCCTTGGCGGCGACCCGGCAGCAGGCCAGCGTCGTCTGCCAGATTTCTTCGGCATCGTGCTCGACCCAGCCGTTCGCCGGATAGATCTGGCGTATCTCGATGGCATGCTGCGCTACAGGTCGTGCCACTGCGTCGAAAAGGATGGCCCGGCTGGACGTCGTTCCCTGGTCGATTGCGAGGAGGAAGGGCGGTTCGAAGGTCATTTCCCGACTCGGTATGGTTTCGACACGGTAAGCTTAACACGCTGTTAACGTCGATTTGGCTAGGTTCCGGGGATCGAAGGGCAGCGATCATCGGCCGCGCGGGGGCGTATATGGCATTATCGGCACACGACATGAGCAGCATGGGCCGGCTGGCACAACTTGCGGCAAACCCGCAGGGCGTGGGCCGGGACGAGATCTATGTCGCCATCGCTTCGCTGTTCCGCGCACAGGGCGCGCATCTTTCCGAGCGCGAACGCCGGCTGATGCGGGAAATCCTGCTGAAGCTTTCGCGGGACGTGGAGATGGCGGTGCGCATCGCGCTGGCCGAACGGCTGGCCGACGATGACGAGGCGCCGGTCGACCTGATCCTCATGCTGTGCGACGACCGTATCGAGGTCGCTCGCCCGGTTATCATGCGAAGCCGCAAGCTGACCGATATCGAGATCCTGAAATTCATCCGTGAGGCGTCCGCCGATCACCAGGCCAGCATCGCAGCGCGGCCCAATATCGGCGAACCGGTCACGGACTTCCTGGCGCGGAGCAATCTGGAATCGGTACTGGTCACGCTCGTGCGAAATGCCACGGCCCGGATCGGCGCGCATACGTTTGAGACCCTGGTCGAAAAATCCCGCGCGCTCGAGAGTCTTCACGCTCCGCTCGTCACCCGCCGCGACCTGCCACCGGTTCTGGCGACAAAGATGTCGGACTGGGTATCGGACGCGCTGAAGTCCCACATCGCCACCCATTTCAAGGTGGACGTGCGAAAGACGGACACCGCTATCAGCGAAGCCCAGCATTCCATACATACCGCACCTGTCCCCTTGCCGATCGACGCCAGCGATCCCACGAGCCGGCTGGTCGAGAAGCTCCATACCGCCGGCCAGCTCAAGGCCGGATTCCTTTTGCGGGTTTTGCACCAGGGCCAGATAGACCTGTTCGACCTCGCATTTGCCCGCCTCGTGGGGATGGAATTGAACGCTTTCCGTCGTGCATTTTATCACCACGGCCCGCGCGCGGTGGCGCTGGCGTGCCGGTCGGTCGGAATTGACCGCGCGGTATTTGCGACGGTGTTCAACCTTTCCCGCCAGTCCCGTGCCATCCCGGCGACGATCACCCCGGAGCAGCGCGCGGAAGTGGAGAACGTCTTCAAGGTCTTCTCCAGGACCGACGCCATCGCCATCCTGCAGGCGCCGAGCAGCGCTGGATGAAGCGCCCTCCACCCTGATAGGGTGGAGTCATGATTGACCCCTTTGGCCGGCACATCAGTTATCTGCGCGTTTCGGTGACGGACCGCTGCGATTTTCGCTGCGTGTACTGCATGCCCGAGCACATGACATTTCTGCCGAAGGCCGACCTGCTGACCCTGGAGGAGCTGGAACGGCTGTGCGCGGCATTCATCCGCAAAGGGGTGGACCGCATTCGTTTGACGGGCGGCGAGCCGCTGGTTCGGCGCAACGTGATGTCGCTGATCGAGAACCTGGGAAAACGCATCGGCCCCGGCGGGCTGAAGGAACTGACATTGACCACCAATGGCAGCCAGCTGTCTCGCTTCGCCCAGCAACTCAAGGCAGCGGGCGTCGAGCGCGTGAACGTGTCCCTCGACACGCGCGATCCGGACAAGTTCCAGGCGATCACGCGCTGGGGCGGCCTTGGAAAGGTGCTGGCGGGCATCGACGCGGCACGTACCGCGGGACTGGCGGTGAAGATAAACACCGTCGCGCTGCGCGGCATCAACGACGATGAAATTCCGGACATGCTGGAATGGGCGCATCGCGAGGGCATGGACCTGACCCTGATCGAGACGATGCCGATGGGCGACATCGATGCCGACAGGGTCGCGCAATACATGCCGCTTTCGGTGGTGCGCGCAGACCTGGAGCGAAGATTCACGCTGACGGAAAGCGACCACCGCACGGGCGGCCCTGCACGCTATGTCCATGTGGAGGAGACGGGCGGTAGGCTGGGCTTCATCACGCCGCTCACGCACAATTTCTGCGAAAGCTGCAACCGGGTCCGGCTGACCTGCACGGGAACGCTTTATATGTGCCTCGGACAGAATGACGATGCCGATCTGCGAAAACCGCTCCGCGCATCCGCCGACGTCGGCGTGCTCGATGCCGCCATCGACGAGGCAATCGGGCGCAAGCCGAAGGGGCACGATTTCATCATCGACCGCCGCCATGACCGGCCGGCGGTGTCCCGCAACATGTCGCTGACGGGCGGCTGATCCCATGACGTCGCTTCATTTCGTGGCCTCGGATGCGCCGGATGCACAGGCCGCGCTCGCCGCGATGCGCGCGCATCACGAAGATGCAGGTGAAAAAGCCGCCGACATTATCGTCGCGTTGGGCGGCGACGGGTTCATGCTTCAGACGCTCCATCAGTTTCTGGGAACCCAGAAACCCATCTACGGGATGAATCTCGGCTCCGTCGGATTCCTGATGAACGAATATCGGGAAGAAGGGCTCGATGCGCGCCTCGCGGCGGCCGAGCCCGCGCGCGTGCATCCATTGCGGATGAAAGCCACGACGACGTCCGGCCAGAGTCACGATGCCCTCGCCTTCAACGAGGTGTCGCTGCTGCGCGAGACGCGGCAGGCGGCGAAAATCCGCATCAGCGTTGACGACAAGGTGCGCATCAACGAGCTGATCTGCGATGGCGTGCTGATCTGCACGCCCGCTGGCAGCACCGCATACAATCTCTCCGCGCACGGCCCGATCCTGCCGATCGACGCCGCGCTTCTGGCGTTGACGCCCATCAGCGCCTTTCGTCCGCGCCGATGGCACGGCGCTCTCCTGCCGCACCGCGCGCGCACACGCTTCGAAATCCTCGAGCCCGTCAAACGGCCTGTCAGCGCCGTGGCCGACGACCGCGAAGTGCGCAATGTCGCCAGTGTCGACGTGGCCGAAGACCGCTCGATATCCATGAACATGCTGTTCGATGCCGGCCACAGCCTCGACGAACGCATTTTGGCCGAGCAATTCGTCGATTGACCTTGCGCCGCATCCGTATTGGCGCCGTCTGCGATCGCACCGAAAGTTCCCTGTTCTACGGGGTTACCGGAACAGATTGTCGCCTTTTCATCAGTTGAATTCACAGCCCATTAAGCCCTGGTCGCTAGTTTTGACTCAAATTCGCCTATTCGATTTGGCATGCCGGGACTGACAATGAGCGGGTATCGGTTCGACCGACTGAAGATCCTCGTCGTCGACGACAACCAGCACATGCGCAAGCTTGTGGCTGCGATCCTGCAAGCTTTCGGCGTCACCCACATAACGGAAGCCTCGAACGGCGTGCGCGCTCTGGCGGCCATGCGCGAGGATTGCCCCGACGCCATCATCCTGGACTGGATGATGGATGAGATGAACGGCATCGAATTCACGAAGGAAGTTCGCATGTCGAAGACCAGTCCCAACCCTTATGTGCCGATTATCATGCTGACGGGCCATACGAGCGCCGATTGCGTCCAGCAGGCGCGCGATGCGGGGGTGAACGAATTTCTGGCCAAGCCGGTTTCCGTCAAGGCCATGCTCTCGCGGCTGACCGCTGTGATCGAAAATCCGCGCCCGTTCGTGCGGGCCGAAGGCTATTTCGGTCCGTGCCGCAGGCGCCGCAACAGCGACGAATATACTGGTCCGGAGCGCCGCTCCGAAGCCGCGGGCGAATCCATGTGGGTCACCATCAAGTCGGGGGACGAAAGATGACCAACCAGAAGCCGATCGAAATTTTCACGCCGCCAAACATTCTCAAGGCAAAAGTCGGATGCGCCGGCATCGGCATCGATTCCGCGGCGCTTCAGAGGGCCGAGGCCGTTATGGAGGATCTCAAGTCCGAATTCGCGGCATGGATGAATGCCGACATCGCGAAGCTCGGCTACAGCCGCGACGCCTACGCGGCGCACCCGGGCGTGGGCACCAAGGGCCAGCTCTTCCGCGCCAGTCACGATCTGAAGGGACAGGCGCTCACCTTCGAGCATCCGGTGGTCGCGCGCATGGCCGCGTCCCTCTGCAAGTTGCTGGACGGTACGCCCAACACGCCGCTGCTCTTGATCGACGCGCATGTGAACGCGATCCGGATCCTTGTTCGCCAGAATGTGCGCGATGAATCCGACCCGACGACCAACGCCGTCGCCGCGGAACTGGAAGCACAGGTGCGTGAACTGCAGGCGGCCTAGGTCGCCTCGCGCAACAGCGCGGTCGTCTGCTCGTAACCCGCATCGTCGCGGATCTTGAGGATGGGGCCGTCGGCGCCCTGCTCCACCCACGGCGTCACAGTCAAAGGCTTGCTGGCCCGTGCCGCGGCCATCGCTTCTGCGACCGTCCTGGACTTGGCCAGCTTCATCAGGTTGAGCTTGGTGGGAAAGATCACGTTCCACTTCTTCCGGTCCGTGATCGCCTCGGTCGGCGAGATCCAGATCGAATCCACGGATTCGCGGCCGTCATGGCTGCCCGCATGGCCCGCCGGCGCAGCCGCCACGAAGAAATGCGTGTCGAAGCGCTTGGGCATGTTGTCCGGCGTGATCCAGTGCGCGAAATGCGCCAGCGCATCGCAGGCGATGCTCAACCGTTCCTTGCGCAGCATGTCGATCAACGTGATCTCGCCCTTCTCGAGCGGATGACGATAGTGCTCCAGTCCGGCGAGGCGCTCCTCGGTAATGAAGACGGGGCAGCCGGCTTCCCGCGCGAACAAGATGCCCGACTCCTCGAAGGCTTCCCGGATCGCTGCCGCGCCGAGCGCGCGCATCTCCGGACTCCAGTCCTGCCCGCCGTCGCTGAAGTCGCTGAGCCCGGCGTCGAAATCGCCTTTGCTTGCCTTGCCGCCGGGAAACACCAGCGCTCCCGCCACGAAGTCGATCTGGTGATGTCGTTTCACCATGAAGACTTCCAGGCCGTTGGCGCCGTCGCGCACGATGACGATGGTGGCGGCCGGAACGGGCGCGGCTGCCGGCTTTGCGGAATCGGACATGCTTCCTCGCTTTTTCTGCACTCTAGCGGGCGACGACGGCCGCCGTCACGCTCGCACCCATGATGCCCGCAAGCACCCAGAAATAGGCAACAGATCCGAATGCGCTGACAGCCCATCCGGTGGCAAGCGGACCGGCGATGGAGCCCAACCCGAACGCGAGAACCAAGCCTGCCGCTGCGGCAACGCGCTGTGACGGCTGCACGGCGTCATTCGCGTGCGCAACAGAAATCCCGTAGAGCGGAAATATCAGCGCGCCGATCAGTGCCGATGCAATGTCGAGCATCACGATGCCTTGTGCCTGCGCCCAGACGCCGAACAGCGACGTGAGCGCGCCCGCCGCGCACATCAATCCGATCGTGAGCCTTCTGCCGACGTGGTCGGACACCCAACCCAGCGGGAACTGCACCAGCGCGCCCGCCACCATCGCGATGCCCATGAAGAATCCGATCTGCGGGAGCGTGAAGCCTTCGCGCTGCGCATAGACCGGCCCGAAGGTGAACACGACCGCCCAGGAGACGCCGGACAGGATCGTCGCCAGCACGCCGAGCGGCGCCATCCGGAACAATGCATACAAGCCGAACGGCTCCGGCGGCACATGGATGACGCCGCCGCGATGCAAGGCGAGTATGGGAATGGCGGAAACAACAAACAGTGCAGCCGACAACAGGAATAGCGACATGGTGTGCGGATCGCCTGTGGTGAGCAGGTATTGCGCGATCGTCATCGCCGTCATCTGCCACACCATGTAGATCGCGAAGACCCGCCCGCGCACGCGGTTCTCGCTGCGGTCGTTGATCCAGCTTTCCACTGCCACGAAATTCACCGAAATGGCGAGCCCGGAAACCACCCGCAGCAGCGCCCAGATGGGTGACGATACGAATATGCCGTGCAAGGCGATGGCGGCCGCCGCAATGAGGACGGCGAACCAGATCGTGCGAACATGCCCCAGAAAGCGAATGACATAGGGACTCACCAGAGGGCCTGCCGAATAGCCCACGTAGTAGCCGGCCATGATCAGGCCGATGGCGATGGGCGGGAATTTTTCGATTCCGGCGCGCACGCCGAGCAGATCGGTCTGCAGCCCATTTCCGAGCTGCACCAAACCACCTGTCAGGATGATCGCCCAAACCGAGCGAAGCGCGACACGCATGAAACAATCGGATAGGCCCCGGCGCTGCTTAAGCAGCACACGTCCGCGATGCAACGGGCAACTTCAATTCGAAGCGTGCCTGGTGTCGGCGGGCGAAAGCTGCGCCAGCACGTCGATGATGCTGCTGGTCAGCGAGAACGGCGAATTGGACACGCCCGTCGAGAAGAAATTGCCACCCGAGCCCAACACCTGCATCGCCATGCACTGGTCGGATAGTCCGGTGCTGAGGGCGCCATACGAAGCATAGCTCCTGGCGTGAGACGCCGGCTTGACCTCGTTCTTGGCAACCGTCTGCGTCCCGGAGGGCTGCTTGATCGCCCAATTATAAACTTCGCGGACCGTCTTGGCGGAGCCGTCGCGGTTGTAGAAGACATTGTGGTTGGCATCCGCTTCCGCCGGAAAAACCTTCGCGGCATTGGCGTCCGGCTGGCTCTGGTTCATGCGGATCAGCTTCGTGGCCTGCGCCGTGCCGAGGAAATGGGCGGCGTAGAGCTCGCCATTGCAGACATTGCGGCCCAGTGCGCCCTCAAGGTTCGAACGGCACTGGTTGGCGAACTCCCCCTCCATCAGGGATGCCACCTGCGGATCGTTCCGCAGGGAAAGAATTGCCGAGCGGTCGGCGGCATTGTCCACGCGATAGCGACCGTCCGAGCCCCGGCTGATCTGGCTGGCATAAGAGCCAAGGCCGTACTGGGCGCCATGCTGCTTGACGAGGCCGAGCCAGGTCTGCTCGACGAACTGGAACAGGCCCGAGGCGCTCGAAGTGCCTGCTTTTGCAGCACATTTCAGGCCGGATTCGCGGGTCGCGGTGTCCAAGAGATAGTTGAAATCGGTACCGGTGGCGGCGCTCGCCTGCTTGAGGGCGGCAAGGACGTCGGCACGGTTCGCGGTGGCGTTTGCGGCTTCTGCCAGCATGGTCACAGGTTCTCCTGCCCGTGACTTCGCAACTGCCGTGCCAACTCAAAGCTTCTCGCGAAGTTTCCCGATCAGCGCGTCTTTAACGCCTTGTTCATAGGCGACCGCCTGCCCGTTCCCCCACACCGGACCCGGCCACGCCGCATCGCCCGGTTTGCGCGCGATGACGTGGATGTGAAGCTGCGGCACCATGTTGCCCAGCGCGCCGACATTGATCTTCACCGCATTGGCCAGCGTCTTGAGGCCCAGGCTTGCCCGGTTGATCTCCTCGATCAGCACCATGCGTTCCGCGTGCTTGAGATCGTGAAGTTCCGACAGCGCTGCCCGCCGCGGCACCAGGATCAGCCACGGATAGCGCACATCGTTCATGAGCAGAACGCGGGACAGCGCCCAGTCGGCGACCAGCGCGGTGTCCGCGGCAAGACGCTCATGGAGTTGAAAAGAATCCATCGCCATTTTTCCTTTGTCGGCATAATAACGCCGGCGCGCGGCTGCGTGGGGGATTCGTTTGCGCATCGGCATAATCGGTTGCGGCATCGCCGGACAGGCGGCGGGCATCGCGCT
>DATIVW010000040.1:0-10380 GCA_035465595.1 Rhizomicrobium sp.
GGCGTGCCGAACTATCCGAACACCTCGCGCTTCTGGGAAGTGATCGACAAGCACAAGGTCAACATCTTCTACACCGCGCCCACCGCGATCCGCGCGCTGATGCGCGACGGCGAGGCGCCGGTGAAGAAGACCTCGCGCAAATCGCTGCGCCTGCTCGGCAGCGTCGGCGAGCCGATCAACCCCGAAGCCTGGCTCTGGTACTACAAGACGGTGGGCGACAGCCGCTGCCCCATCGTCGATACCTGGTGGCAGACGGAGACCGGCGGCATCCTCATCTCGCCGCTGCCAGGCGCGACGGATCTCAAGCCAGGCTCCGCGACGAAGCCGCTCTTCGGCATCCGCCCGCAGCTCGTCGATGCCGAGGGCAAGGTCCTGGAAGGCGCGGCCAGCGGCAATCTCGTGCTTCTCGACTCATGGCCCGGCCAGATGCGCACGGTCTATGGCGATCACCAGCGCTTCATCGACACCTATTTCAAAACTTACCCCGGCAAGTATTTCACCGGCGACGGCTGCCGTCGCGACGAGGACGGCTATTACTGGATCACCGGGCGCGTGGACGACGTCATCAACGTTTCCGGCCACCGCCTCGGCACGGCGGAAGTGGAAAGCGCGCTCGTCGCCAACCATGCCGTCGCCGAAGCCGCCGTCGTCGGCTATCCGCACGACATCAAGGGACAGGGCATCTACGCCTATGTGACTCTGAAGACCGGCGTCGAGCCCAATCAGGCGCTGAACGCCGAGCTGAAGAACTGGGTCGGCAAGGAGATCGGCGCCATCGCCAAGCCGGACGTGATCCAGTTCGCGCCGGGCCTGCCCAAGACGCGCTCCGGCAAGATCATGCGCCGCATCCTGCGCAAGATCGCCGAAGGCGACACCGGCAACCTGGGCGACACGACCACGCTGGCCGATCCCGCCGTCGTCACAGATCTGGTGAAGAACGGGCCGAAGAAATAGTCACGCTTTCCACTTCCACTGGACCAGCAGCATCACGATCACGCCGAACGAGGCGACGGATCCGAGCGCCATCGGCAGGAGCGTGATCTGTTCCTGCCATTTCGCGGCGGTGTGTCCGGCGCCCGCGATGGGCAGCGCCTTGCCCGTGCCCCAGATCCCGCCGAGCAGGATCGCGGCCCAGACGACGTAGAAGGAAATCCAGAGAACATTCGCCAGCGGCGCGCTCCAGCCGTTCCAGAACGTGAGCCGTTCCCACAGGAAGCCGAACGCGATGAGGGCCACGCCCATCTGCGTGGCGGCGAGATGCGCGGAAAGGCCGATGCGCGGCGCCTTCAGCGCGGGAATGGCGAAGCCTGTAGCCAGTCCGAGCAGGAACAGCAGAACGCCGGTGAAACACAGGACAGACGTCATGCGCGCCATTGGGGGGAGCCCTTTCATCGAGGTTACAGACTTCTAGTCTGTAATTACCGACTTCCGGTCTGTCAGTCAACCGTGGTAACGAGGATGTCATGATCCGCCAGATCGACCGCAGCGCCGCCACCATCGCCGACATCCTCGCCGCGGCGCGCAAGCTGTTCGCGAGCGACGGCTTCGATGCAACCAGCATCGATGCGATCGCGGCAAAAGCGGGCGTCGCGAAGGGCGCGGTGTATCACCACTTCGATTCAAAGGAAGCGATCTTCACCCGCGTACTGGAAGACGTGCAGGCGGAGATCGCCACCCTGCCCGTTCCCGCCGCCACGCGCGCGATGACCGATCCGCTTGACCAGATCGCGGCGGAGACGCTGCGCTACCTGCTCGCGGCGACCGAGCCATCGCGCAAGCGCATCCTGCTCATCGACGGCCCCGCCGTGATCGGCTGGAAGAAATGGCGCGAGATCGACGATCGCTTCTTCGGCGCCGGCGCCAAGGCTGCCATGGGAATCGTGCTCGGCCCCAAGGCGCCACCGCGCGAGGTCGACGCCGCGACGCATCTGCTCATGGGCGCGATCATGGAAGCGTGCCTGGTCTGCGCCACCGCGCCCGATGCGAGGAAGGCTGCGCGCGATCTGTCAGCGGGCCTGCGCAGGATGCTGGAAGGCTTCCGGAACTAGTGCTTCACGTTCACGTCGAGCTTTGCCGTCGGCGTGCCGCCGGTTCCACCCATGTGACCGCCGGTCACATAGAAGAATCCGAACACCACCACGACGACCAGCAGGGCGCCAACAATGAATGCAAGAAAAGTGTTTCCGCCGCTACCGGCATTGTCCGCCATGTCATCCTCCCGAACAGGCATTGGGACAACGACAACAGCGCGGGGCGGTTCCGGGAACTCAGGGCTTGTCCGGCGCGAAATCCGGCTCGGTGTCGCCCGCCGCATTGGCCGCGTAGAACAGCACTTCATGCTTGTCGAGCCGTACCGCCGCGCGATGGGCGACGAATGCGTCGTAGACCTTGTTGCGATGATCCGGCGGGCCGTATTCCCCGACCATCGCATCGCGCAGCGCTGCATCCTCGTCGGCGCCGGTCATGATCCAGACGAGCTTGAGCTGCTCGTCGCCGATCACGAATTCCGCATGGCGCGGCTTGCCCCGGAACACGAAGCCCTCGCAATCGATCTGCGTCTGCTTCCTGGTGTTGTCGAGAAACGGCGGGTCGATCGGCCGCGTGACCATCTTCTTACACTTGCCTGCAAGCACGGTTTCCATCTGCTCCGTCGTCGCGCCCCAGTGGATCACGTCCGGCATGAACGGCTCGCGCGCGAACGCAGCGCCCGGCAGCAGCGCGATCAGCATCATGCCATGTGCGAATTTCATAACCGCCTCCCCGCTTGCGCAAATACTAGACGGCGTCAACTAGTTTTCACCCATACATTCCGTGATAGCCTGCCGCGAACAGATATCGGAGATGCAAATGGCGCTTCAGTGGCAGATCGGAGACGTGACGGTTACGCGCGTGGTGGAATCGGAATTGCCGGTTCCGCACAAATATTCGTTTCTGAAGCAGGCGACGCCGGAAGCCCTGCGCGAGATGCCGTGGCTCTACCCGCATTTCGTGCAGGACGACGGCTCGATGGTGCTGTCGGTGCACGCGCTGCTGGTGGACGCGCCGGGGCTGAAGCTCGTAGTGGACACCTGCATCGGCAACGACAAGCCGCGCGCCCTGATCCGCAACCAGCCGCTGCAAACCAAGTTCTTGGAGCACATCGCCGAAGCCGGCTTTCCGCGCGAGAAGGTGGATGCGGTGGTCTGCACGCATCTGCATGTCGACCATGTCGGCTGGAACACGATGAGGGACGGCGACAAATGGGTGCCCACCTTCCCCAATGCGCGCTATCTCATCGGCAAGGTGGAATACGACCACTGGCAGAACACGCCCGAAGGCGAGCATCCGCAGATCATGGCCGACAGCGTCGCGCCGATCTTCGAGGCTGGCCTCGCCCAAACCGTGGAGATGGATCATCGCATCTCGCCCGAGATCCGGCTGGTGCCGACGCCGGGGCACACCCCCGGCCATGTCAGCGTGATGATCGAAAGCAAGGGCGCGACCGCCGTGATCACCGGCGACATGCTCCATCATCCCTGCCAGTTCGGCCGGCCCGACTGGCTCTCCGCCTTCGACGGCGACCAGCAGGCGGCCAATGCCCGCCGCCACACCATGTTCAGCCAATGGGCGGACAAGCCCATCCTCGTCATCGGCACCCATTTCGGCGCGCCGACGGCCGGGCACGTGAAGTCCGACGGCGCAGCCTGGCGGTTCGAGGCGTAGGCGGAAATTTCTTACAAGACGAACGGCCCCGCCAATGATTTGATCCGCCCGCATCGAGGGGGATCGTCATGCTGCGGAAAATCGGAGCCGTCATCGCCGCGCTTATCGCGTGGACCATCGTCGTCACGATCCTGAACTTCGGATTGCGCTATGGCTTTCCGGGCTACGCCGCCGTTGAAAAGGCGATGACCTTCACGGTCGGCATGATGGCGGCGCGGCTGACCATCAGCTTCGCGGCCACGCTGTCCGCAGGCGCTGTGACGGCGTGGGTGGCGCGGGACAGGCTGACATGGCCGCTCGTCACCGGCATCGTGCTGCTGGCGGTCTTCATCCCCATCCATCTTCACATCTGGGAGCACTTCCCGCTCTGGTATCACCTCACCTTCCTGCCTTCCCTGCCGATCCTCAGCGTGGTCGGCGGCAGGCTCGCGCGCGGTTAAGCAGCAATCTCGCGCGCAAAGACATCGAGCGCGCCGGTGATCTTCGCGGCATAGTCCGGATTGGCGGCGACCGTCGCCGGGTCCTTCTCGGTGCCGAGCAGGTTGATGGTGATGCAGGCGCTGTCCACGATGCGCGTGCCCATCGTTTCCAGCACCAGCCGCAACGCCGCCTGCGAGGCGACGCCGCGCTCCGACGCGTGGAAGAACGCGATGGGTTTGCCCGGATGCTCGGGCCCGCTCACCAGCCAGTCCAGCGCATTCTTCAGGCTGCCGGGAATGCCGCGCGCATATTCGGGGCTGGAGATCAGAAGGCCGTCGGCCGCCGCGACCTTCGCGCGCCACGAGACGACCGCGGGGGGCAAGGGATCGACGTCATCGTCGGGATTGAAATGCGGCAGGCCAGCGAGGCCATCATAGAATTCGATCGCGATCTGCGGCGGCGCGAGCAGCATTGCGGCGTTCAGCAGCGCGGTGTTGGTCGAAACCGCACGCAAACTTCCCGAGATCGCGAGGAGCCGCATCTATTTCTGTAACTCGATCAGCCGGAAATCCTGCAACACGCTGTTCACCGCCATGATACCGCCGCGCGTGGGATCATAGGTCGTCTGCCGCCATGAAAGATGAAACAGAACTTGCCGGGAGCCATCCTCTGCAACGTCGCCGAACGGCAGCATCAGCTCCTCCGAATATTGCATGGCGCCCGATTCCCGCATCCCTGCGCGCAGGCCCCGCCCAATGGAGCCGCGCGCCACCACCGACCAGCGCAGCAAGCGTATCGGCCGGTCTTCGGGCCTGGTCAATGCGAGCCAGTCCTGACCCGTGATGTCCGCACCCAGTCCCCGCGCAAGGCCAGATCCCAGAAGCCGGCAGCGAACGCTGACATCCGGGATGACATCGAACAGGGCAACGGCCTGCAACTCCTTCAGAATGTTCTTCGGCTTGAAATCGGCGCGGCTGGGAAGCGCATCGCCCTTCCACAGCGACAGCCAATAGTCCGTCACCAGCTTTCCTGTATCGCTGGGAGGGTCTTCCTCAAAGCAGCGAACGGCAATTTGTTTGTCGAAACCCATTACGCCCACGCATTCATCGCTTCCGCCATGTCGATGTCGTTTTGAGTCACGCCGCCGGCGTCGTGCGTGGAGAGCGTGACCTCGACCTTGTTGTAGACATTAGACCATTCGGGGTGATGATCCATCTTGTCGGCGAGCAGCGCCACGCGCGTCATGAAGCCGAATGCCTCGTTGAAGTCCTGGAACTGGAATTTTTTGGTGATGGCGTCCCGGCCCTTCACCTCTTTCCACCCCTTAAGCTTCTTCAGCGCGGCAGTGCGGGATTTTGCGTCCAGCCTCTTCATCATGTTGCGCTCCCCGGGCTTATGTCAGGTCGTAAACGCGCTCGGGCACGTAAACGCTCCCGTTCGGCGTCAGCGTACTGGAATATAGCGCATAGGACGCGACGTCGAATGGCGGGCTTGCGTACAGCGCATGGTCGGCGAGCCAGTCCATCACCCGGCCGGGCGGCGTGGCGCGCAGGCGGGCCAGCGTCACATGCGGCGTGAACTTGCGCTCGTCGGCCTTCAAACCGACGCGCTGCAACGCCGCTTCGACCTTGCGGTTCAAATGACCGACGGCCTGCCCGTCGCTGACCCCCGCCCAGACGGCGTGCGGATTCCTGCCGCCGAATTCGCCCACGCCCTTGAGCGAAAGCGAAAAACGCGGCGCGGAAATCGCGGAGAGCGCATCGTCGATGTCGTTCGCCTCGCGCCCATCCACTTCACCGACGAAGCGCAAGGTCAGATGAAGTTGCTCGCGCGTCTGCCAGCGCGCGCCGGGGATTCCCGCCTGTATGAGGAACATCCCCTGCGCGACCGCGTCGGGTATCGAAAGCGCCACGAACAGTCTCATCCCGCCAACCGCCCGAGCGGCAGACGTTTGCGGAAAGCCAGCACGACCGATCCAAACGCCCCCGCACCGAGCACGAAGGCGAAGGCCAGAAGCACGACTTCGCGCAGCGTGGCGACATGCAGCAATCGGCCGCCGAAGGTGACGGCGACATAGGCGCAGAGGCCTGTCACGATTCCCGCCAGCAGGATGGGCGGTATCGCGCGCCTGAACGCGGGACTGATGCGCAGCAAGCCGCGCCGGCGGCCTTGCCACACGAGCTGTCCGACATTGATCCATGCGCCCAGCGATGTGCCCAGCGCCACGCCGGCGATGCCAAGATGGAAGCCCCAGACGAAGATCACCTTCAGCACGATGTTGCAGGCAATGGCCGTGAAGGTGGCGCGCGCGGGAGTCATCGTGTCGTGTCGGGCGTAGAAGGTGGATGCCACGATGCGCACCAGCGCCATGGCCGGCAGGCCCACGCCATAGGTCGCCAGCGCGATGGCCGAGAGCGCGGCGGCATTTCTGTCGAACGCGCCGTGCGCGAAGATGGCGCGCATGATGGTGTCTGGAATCGCCACGAACACCGCCGCGAACGGCAAGGTCAGCAGCAGCGACAGCGCCGCCGAATTGTTCTGCGCGGCGTCCGATCCGTCGCGGTCGTCGACAGCGAGCTTGGAGGACATCACCGGCAGGAGCACCGTGCCGAGCGCGATGCCGAGAACGCCCAGGGGAAGCTGGTTGATGCGGTCCGCGTAATAGAGCGCCGTGCGGCTGCCGGTGGGCAGAAGGCTGGCGATGATCGTGTCGATGAAGGGCGCGATCAGCACGCTGGCCGCGCCGAACGTCACCGCGCCGAACGCCTTGAAGAATTCCTTGATCTCCGGCGTCCATTTCGGCCAGGCGATGCGCAGCGAAAGCCCGTCGTGCCGCCCGGCCCACAGCATGAAGAAGAGCTGCAGCAATCCGCCCAGCAGCACGCCGCACGCCGCGGCATAGGCGGCATTGGGAAACCACGGCGCGGCGAGAAGCGTCGCGATCATGGCGAGGTTCTGGAAATTCGACCACGCCGCTGCCGCCCAGAATTTCTCGATGGCGTTCAGCATCGCCGAGATCTGGATCGCGACGACGGTGAGGATCAGATAGGGAAAGGTAATACGCGCCAATTCGACGGTCAGCGCCATTTGGTCCGGATTGCTGGCGAAGCCCGGCGCGATCACATGCACGATCGCGGGCATGAAGACGAGCGCCAGGATCAGAATGGCGAGCTGCACCCACATCTGCCACGAGAACACGCGATCGGCGAACAGCGCGGCGGCGTGATGCTCGCCCTTTGCGTGGAGAGCGGCATAGCGCGGCAGGAAGGCCGGATTGATCGTGCCTTCGCCGAAGATGGAGCGAAAATAATTGGGAAACAGGAAAGCGACGATGAACGCGTCGGACAGCACGCCCTTGCCGAGAATCCACGCCATCAGCATGTCGCGCACGAAGCCGGTGATGCGCGACAGCAGCGTGAAACCGCCGACGGAGAGAAGCCGCTTGAACATCTAGTGCTTCACCTCGCCTACCAGCTTCAGCACGTCGGGCATGATCTTGCCGACGATGATCTTCACGCCCGCCGGATTGGGATGGATGCCGTCCGCCTGGTTCAGCTTTGGATTCAATGCCACGCCGTCCAGCACGAAGGAATAATAGAGCGTGCCGAACTGCCGGGAGAGCTTCGGGTAGATCGCATCGAACTTCGCTTCATATTCCGGCCCGTAATTCTTCGGGGCGCGCATGCCCAGCAGCAGAACCGGAATATGCTGCGCCTTCAGCCTGGTGAGGATAGCGGCGAGGTTCTTTTCGGTCGACGCCGGGTCGATGCCGCGCAGCGCATCGTTCGAGCCCAGCTCGATCATCGCCGCATTGGGATGATCCGCCAGTGACCAGTCCAGCCGCGAGAGGCCGCCTGCCGACGTGTCGCCCGATACGCCAGCGTTGATGACGGTTGCGTCGATGCCTTTCTTTTTCAACTGCGCTTCGAGCACGGCAGGGATCTCGGTGCCCGGCGGCAGTCCGAAGCCCTGCGTCAGGCTGGTGCCAAGCGCGAGGATCTTGATCGGCGCTGCATTCGCGGCATTTGAGAAAACAAACATCGTCGCAAACGCGAAAAGCATTGCCACCAATGACCTCCCCCTCGTGGGGAGGTCGACGCGCACGTCGCGCGCCGGGTGGGGGGCCGCAAAGAGAACCCCCCCCCATCCGGATCGCTTCGCTATCCGACCTCCCCACAGGGGGGAGGTGACAAGAGTTTGCTTGAATCGCGCGGAAATCATGCCATATCGCCTATCATGCCCTCGCGCGACCGGCGAGGCCGTTCCGAGGCCCGCCCATGAATGTTGCAACGACCGCCGCGATCTCCCTGCAAGACATAAGACTCACTCTCTCCAGCACCGCGGGGCCGGTGAACATTCTTTCAGGCGTGTCGCTCAGCGTTGCGCCAGGCGAAACGGTTGCCCTGCTCGGGCCGTCCGGCTCCGGCAAGTCTTCTCTTTTGATGGTGGCCGCCGGCCTCGAAGCGCCGACGCAGGGCCGCGTCTTCATCGCAGGAACGGACATCACGAAATTGGGAGAAGACGAACTGGCGCGTTTCCGGCGGGGGCATATCGGCATCGTGTTCCAGTCTTTTCATCTCATTCCGACCATGACGGCATTGGAGAATGTTGCTGTGCCGCTGGAGCTGGCGGGCATGAGCGATGCATTCGACAGAGCGAAAGCCGAACTCGACGCCGTGGGCTTGGGAAAGCGACTCGATCATTATCCCGGACAGCTTTCCGGCGGCGAGCAGCAGCGCGTGGCGCTGGCGCGCGCGATCGCACCGCGACCGAGCGTTCTCTTCGCCGACGAGCCGACGGGCAATCTCGACACGCAGACGGGCGAGGAAATCTCCGAACTCCTGTTCGCACTGCACGCGCGCGCGAAGACGACACTTTTTCTGGTCACGCATGAGGAGCGGCTGGCACGGCAATGCAGCCGGATCGTCCGCCTGAAGGACGGCCTCATTGTGGCGGATGCGCGCCAATGAATTCCCTTGCGCTCGCAGCATCATGGGCGCGGCGCGAATTGCGCGGCGGGCTTTCCGGCTTTCGCATCTTCTTTGCCTGTCTCGTTTTGGGTGTCGCTGCGATTGCCGGCGTCGGCTCGCTGGCGGACGCGATGCTGGCCGGCATGGCCAGCCAGGGCAGCGTGCTGCTCGGTGGCGATGTGTCGGTACAGCTCGTGCATCGCGAGACGACACCACAGGAACACGCCTTCCTCGCGCAACGCGGGAAAGTCTCCGAAGTCGCGATGCTGCGCGGCATGGGTTACGCGATCAAGCATGGGCAGGAAGCCGAGCGGCAGCTCATCGAGATCAAGGCGATCGACAATGCCTATCCGCTCTATGAAGCGGTGGGACTGGCGCCTTCCGTACCGCTGGCCGAGGCGCTGAAGTGCGACGCGCATGTCTGCGGCGCGGCGGCGGAACAGACACTGCTCGATCACCTGCACATGAAGCGCGGCGACATCCTGCGCATCGGCACGCAGGACTTCCGGATCGCCACCGTGCTGACGGGCGAACCGGATCGCCTGTCGGGCGGGTTCAGTTTCGGGCCGCACGTGATGATGTCGATGGCCGCGCTGAAGCGCACGGGGCTCGTCACCATCGGCAGCCTCATCGACTATTACTATCGCGTGGCGATTCCGCCGGCTGCGGACGTCAAGGCGTTCGCCCGCGACGCAAACGCCGCCTTTCCCGATGCGGGCTGGGAATTGCACGATCGCACCAACGCCGCGCCCGGCACCAAGCGCTTCATCGAGCAGGTTTCGATGTTCCTCACCTTGGTCGGGCTCACTGCGCTCGCCGTCGCAGGTGTCGGCGCGGGACAGGCGGTGAGCGCTTTCCTCGACCGCAAGCGCGAGGAGATCGCGACGCTGAAATCGCTGGGCGCCGAAGGCGGGCTGATCTTCCTCACCTTCTTCCTGCAGGTGATGGCGATTGCGCTGCTGGCGGTTCTCATCGGGCTGGTGCTCGGCGCGATCATGCCCTTCGCTGTCGGCCATTTCTTCGGCGACGAAATTCCAGCGCCCGCGATCTATACGGTCTATGCGGGGCCGCTCATCCTCGCCGCCATCTTCGGCATCCTCTCCGCCGCGGCGTTTTCCATTCCGCCGCTGGCGCGCGCGCGGGAGATCGCGCCGGCCAGCCTGTTCCGCGACATCGTCGCGCCGGCGAATGCGCGCGGCCGCCTGCCCTTTCTTGCCGCCGCCATCGTTTGCGGTGTGGCGGTGATCGCGCTGGCGATGATCATCTCGCCCTATCCGACTTTTGCCTT
>DATIVW010000041.1:0-12335 GCA_035465595.1 Rhizomicrobium sp.
CATCGGTGAACGGCGGCTTTTGGCACAGGCCTTGGATGTTTCTTCCCCGAGCGCGGACAGGTGTTCGGCTTCGGGGCGGAAATCCCGAAGTTGTGCCATTTTGAGACAGGTTTTGCCCATGACCATTGTCGATTTCGAAGAAGTTGGAACGGTTCGACCCGTTCTGCGTCAGCCGGTTCCCAAAGACGCCAATGCCCGCAAGTCCCAGCAGCAGCCCGCGGATTGCGAGATCGCCATCATCGGTGCCGGCCCCTATGGGCTCTCGCTGGCTGCACAACTGGCGGCGCGCGGCGGTTCCTTCCGCATTTTCGGCAAGGCGCTCGACACCTGGCGCCATCACATGCCCAAGGACATGCTGCTGAAGTCGGAAGGGTTCGGATCCTGCCTCTCGCACCCGTCCAAGGACTCGACGCTCAAGGCCTATTGCGGAAGACGCGGCATTCCTTATGCGGACACGGCGCTGCCGATCCCGCTCGATCTTTTTCTCGAATATGCGACATGGTTTCGCGAAACCTATGTGCCGAGGCTCGAGGAGCTGAACGTCACGCATCTTGAAGCCGGTGACGAAGGCTTCGCGCTGACGCTGGAAGACGGCCGCCGGGTGACCGCGCGCCGCGTGGTTCTCGCCGTCGGCATCACCTGGTTCCGCAATGTGCCCGCGGAGCTCGCCGATCTCGACAAGGACGTCACGTCGCACAGCTATGATCATCGTGACGCTGCACAGTTCCGGGGCAAGGAAGTCGTCGTCCTGGGCGCAGGCGCATCAGCCGTCGATCTGGCCGCGCTGCTCAATGACGGCGGCGCTTCCGTGAAGATCGTCGCACGCGACTCCGCACTTCGCTATCACAACCCGCCAAGTGCCGCCGACAACACCTGGTGGAAAAGGCTTCGCAATCCGCCGACAACGATCGGTCCGGGCTGGCGTTCCTGGGCCGCGGCGAACATGCCCTATCTCTTTCGCTTCCTGCCGGAAGAGCTGCGCCTTGAAATCGTCAAACGGCATCTTGGTCCCGCCCCGGGCTGGTTCGTGCGCCAGCGTGTCGAAGGCAAGGTGACGGAGATGCTGAGCTGCAAACTTGATGCGGCCCGCATGGTCGGCAAGCGCGTGCTTTTGCGCGTGACAGACAAGCGGGGCGAAGCAAGGACGGTGGAGTGCGATCACGTGGTCGCCGCCACGGGGTTCAAGCCCGAGCTGTCCCGTATGCGGTTCATCGCGCGCCCGCTTCTGTCGCGCATAGCGACCACCGGCGGTGCCCCCAGGCTCTCCGGTACATTCGAGACGACGGCACGCGGTCTCTATGTGATCGGTCCGGCCTCGGCGAACAGCTTCGGTCCGCTGATGCGTTTCATGACCGGCGCGGAATATGCGGCGCCGGTACTCGCCAGGCATCTGGCGCGCAAGGCGAAGGATTAAGCGAAAGCGGTCGCCATCGCGTTCCACATCGGCTTGCGGCGGAAGTCGCGGTCGAGCGGCAGCATGCGGGGATAGCGGCCGGCCAACTGGTCGCGCCATCCCGGCGGATCGAGAAAGCGGTCCGACAATCCCCATGTGAGAACCGCGATGGTCGCCGGATTGCCGAGCATCACCTCGAGAAAGCGCCGGCTGGCGTCCGCGACAGCCCGATCGCGGATCGCGATGTCGGCCGATCCGCCGCTGTCGTCGACATCGTGCTCGGTGACGAGGATCTTCAGTCCCAGCCGCTGCACGGCCGTCAGAAACGCCGCGAGCTTGTTCTGATCCACCTGCGTTCCGAAAGCGGAAAGATGGCCCTGGATGCCGAGCGCATGGATCGGTACGCCGCGCGCCAGAGCGCCGCTCAGGAAATCGAGCGTGACGGCGCGGAAGCGATCGTTTTCCGGCGTTCCCCATTCGCAGCCCCAATCGTTATAGACCAGCATCGCGGCCGGATCGGCTTCATGGGCGGCACGGAACGCAGTGTCGATATAACCGGGACCGAAACGCTTCAACCACATCGTGTTGCGCAAACCGTCGCTTCGTCCATCGGAGGGCTGGATCGCTTCGTTGACGACATCCCAGGAATGGACGCGGCCCTTGTAGCGGCTTGCCACGGCCTCGATGTAGCCGGTCAGCAGCGCATCGGCGCTTGATGACTGCAGTGCATCCCCCAGCCAGGGCGGATTGCTCTTGTGCCAGACGAGCGTGTGGCCGCGAAACGCCATGCCATGCCGGTGGGCGAAGGCGAGCAAGTCATCGGCGCCGGAAAAATCGTATGCCCCGCGGTGCGGCTCCAGAGCCTTGCGCTTCATTTCGTATTCTGGAGAGAGCATCGCCGCTTCGCGTGCGAGAGCGAACGAGAAGTCGGTGTCTCTCAGTTCGTAGCTCGCCGCCGCGGAGCCATAGATGATGTTGCGCTGCGCGGCGATGGCGCCAAGCCCGCGATCCTGGCTGGACGCGAAACTCGGCCGCAAGGTGGCGGTGGCGCCACCAGCCGCAAGCTGTTCGAGAAACAGCCGCCGCGTGAGCATCAGGTGGACACGCCGCGATTGGGCACGAACGGTATCGCCCGGTCGGCGATGCGCCGATAGACGCCGTCCGGGAGAAATATCTGCAGGAAGATGACGGCCGCCAGGCGGGGGGCATAACAGCCGCGCATAAGTGCGGTCAGGTAATAGCGAAGCGCCGTCCACGGCCTGTCGACCGCGACGCCCTTGGCGATGGGCCACCCGCGCGCACCGTAATAGGCGCGGGCCGGGATAAGCGGTCTGATCTGTTCAATCCATGGGATCAGCCGCGTGCCCTTGCGCCCGGACGACGTGCGGTTTGGGTTGTAGGTGTCATCCCATACCGCGCCGGGTTCCTCGATCATGCGGAACTCGCAGCCGGCCAGAAAAAGCCGGATCGCGAAATCCGTGTCTTCCGCCACGCGCCATTCGCCGCCATAGCGCACCTTGCGCGCGATGTCGGCGGGCAGCGCGACCGTGATGGTCGGCACGAAGCCGCGATCGCAAAGAAGATAGGTCGCCATGTGCTCGCCAGGGCGTATCGCGCGCGGCGGCTTCAGCAGCGTCACGCCATTGCCGCGATCCACCACCATGCGCGCATAACCGACGGTATTCTGCGTGTTCTCCAGAAGTAACCGCATATTCTCGAGATGATGTGGCAGGAAATGGTCATCGGAATCCAGGAGCGCCACGAAGCGTCCGCGGGCCTCGTCGAAACCCCGGTTGCGCGCGGAGGCGCCGCCACCGTTTTCCTTGCGCACGACGCGGATGCGCGGATCACCGATCGCTTCCACCACCTGTTCCGGATGATCGCTGGAACCGTCGTCAACAACGATAATCTCGAAATCCTGGCAGGCCTGCGCGAGCACGGACCGGATAGCCTGCTCCAGAACGTCCGCGCGATTGAACACGGGGATGATGACGGAGAACAGCGGCGTCATGACCCCTGCCTCAGCCGATAGTCGCGCAACGCGGCCAGCATCATCAGGAAAACGACCCAGCTAGCGCCGTCGCTTTCCAGAAAGTCGGATTCCGTCAGGTTGTGGAACAGGAAAAATACGAACAGCGAAAACAGGAACGCCTTGAGCAGCAGATCCATGCCGTCGATGCGCCAGAACGAGACCGCCGGCGACAGAATCACGGCAAGCATGGCAAGCGTGAATCCGACAAGCCCGACAGTGACCATCAGTTGCAGATAGCCATTGTGGCCGTGGCTGATGATCTGCACCCAGGTTTCGCTGACGTAGTTGTGCAGCGGGGAGAGCGCGCCGGTATCGGCGAAAGAGCCAAAGCCCGAGCCCAGCCAGAGATGATCGCGTATGAACGCGATCTCCGCCTGCCAGATCGCCGTGCGACCGGTGAACTCCTGCGGGTCGGAAAGGATGTGCAGGATCGCGTTATAGTTGAGGATGACCAGCGCCACGGCCAGAGCAGCCAGCAGCAGCAGCGTGACGGAAACGATTGCGCGATCGATCGCGCGCCGCCAAGCCCAGAAATAGATTGCTCCCGCGCCAACCGAGAGCGGCAACAATCCCATCGACGACTTGGAGCGCGTCATGACGAGAAAGCCGAGCGTTCCGACCAGAAATGCAATGTCGGTGCGGCTCCTGTCGCGGATGGCGTAATAGAGGAACAGCATCGCGGAAATCGCACAGACGGCGCCGGTGATGTTCTTGTGGAAATAGAGCCCGCGCCAGTCGCCGACAATGCCGGGATCGGTTTCGTTGGGCAGGTGCACTGCCTGCGGCAGGATGGGTATCGATATCCAGTTCACGACCAGAACGATGGCCAGCACGATGCGAAGGATGCGGAGGCAACGCTCGATGCCAAGGGTATTGACGCCAAGCATCACCGACATCACCACGACCACTTCCAGCCCGACACGGCGGATGGTGATGGCGGGCTCGGCCGACCACAGCGCACTCAGCGCGCACCAGGCCAGCAGCACGACGAGCAGTACCGGCATGGCGTCGAGTACGCGCAGGCCCTCGCGCTGGATCGCAATCGCCGTGATCGTGAAGAAGACGAGCAGATAACAGATCTGGCGGATGAGGTCGCCTTCACCCGCAGCGATCGTCTCTCCGGTCGCCAGCACGTTCGGATCGCGCACGGCGAAAGGCGACAAACCGATGAAGACGAGAAGCAGAAAGGCGGCGAAGGCAAATTCCAGAAGGCGGGAAGTGATGTCCTGCCCCGTGCGTGCGTCGCGAAAGGTTATTCCGTCATTGGCCATGAATTACGGAATACTCGTCATAGTGCCGCCCACCGATGGCCGCGAGCTTGCCGAGCGCCCGATACAGCTTGCGGAGCGGCCTCACGCGGCGATTCGGGTTGAAGGAAAGGATGGCGAACAGCACCGGATTCAACAAGAGCGCAGCTGCGAGCCGGGCAAATTCACGGACCTGCGACGAAACTGCCGGCCGGTGGCGCAGGAAGACGCGCATGTCCGAATTGCCCGCGCTGTAGGCGCGGTTCAGTGCCCATTTCAGATTGGCGCGGGAAGGCGGCACGTGATCGTACATGATCGCCTCGTTGGCCCAGGCAAAGCGTGCGCTGTCCGATTTCGCGCGCATGAAGAAGTCCTTGTCCTCGCCGCCACTCATGCCGAACGCCGGATCGAACCATGGCATTGCCATGTTCTCGAACAGGCTGCGGCGGGCCAGAAGATTTCCGGTCGTCTCGAGCATGGCGATAGGACCGGTCGGCGCGAAAGAGTCCGATACGCCGTCGCAATGTACGGCCCATGCGCCCGGATCGGTTTCGAAGAGGCGCCTGGTCTGCCCGTTCAGGGCATCGGCTCTGGTCTGCTCCTGCACGCGCAGCATCTCATCGAGCCAGTGTTCATCAGGTACTTCATCGTCGTCGATCATGGCGATGAAGTCGCATCGGTGTTTTTCGAGCGCGCGGGCTACCAGCGCGTTGCGGACGTTGGCAATACCGCGCCTGGGCTCGATGAAGGCGTCAAGCGGCCAGCGATATCCCCGCGAACGCGCGACCTGGCTCACCTGAACGGCCTCGCGCTTTTCATCGTCATTGTCGGCGACGATAACGGCGACATTTGCGCTGGTCTTCAGCTTCTCCAGGGCCGTGAGTAGCCGCTCCAGCCCCTTCGGCCGGCGAAAGCTTGGAATGGCGATGACGACGTCAGCCATGTCGCGCCCGCCATCTGCGCCCTTGCGCAAAAATCTGCAGAGCCATCACGGCCTCGCCGGCAAGCACGCCGCCCAGCGATACGACCGGTCCGAAGGCAAGAAGCAGCGCGGACGTGAACGCGAGAGAAACGACGCTCGAATTGACGCTTGCGCTGGCCAGCGGCTTGAACTCGCCGCCGGCCTGCAGCAGCACCGATTCCGGCGTGCGCAGCGCCCGGATCGCCATGACGGCAACCCAGATGCAGATCACCGCGACGACACTCGCCTCGTCATAGCCGCGCTTGAGGATGAGCTGCGGAAACCATGCCATGATGATCGCCGCCAGCATAGACGTTCCCGCCAGTACCGTGAGACCGGCGACACGAAACTGGAAGACGGCGCGTATCGCATCGGCGAACCTGCCGGCGTTGAGCGCACGTGCCATCGTTGCGCGTTCCGCATCGGGAAGCGCGGTCATCACCAGCGACACCGGCCGCATGAACAGCGAGCCAAGCGCAAGCAGGGCAAACGACTTCGGCCCGGATATCAGCGTGACGAGATAGGCATGCGCATTCGCCGTGAGTTCGGTGGAGATGACGCCAAGAAGCGACCAGCGCGCGAGATCGCGCCAGATTGGAAGGAACTCAGGCAACGAGCCCTCCCGCAACGACGTCAGCTGTGCGCGGACGAATTTGTGCCCGAAACCGAGGAGGGCGAATGCGGAGGAGACGACCAATGTCGCCCCGGCCGATAGTGGCGTGAGATTGTGTGTGAAGGCGAGGCTGAGCACCCCCGCCGCCAGGATCGCGCTGTAGATGAAATCCGACACGATCGCGCGCGGCATCTGATGAACCGCGTAGGCGTGGCAACGCGCGAACCAGCGGATGCACATCAGCGCGCCATAGAGCGCGACGATCGCGGCAAGCGCGACGCTGGCGGTTCCGGCGACCATCAATACGAAAATCACCACGGCAGCGAGAACGGCGAAGACGACATTGGCCTTCATGTAGGCCGCCAGCTCGGCTGGCGTCATCGGCGCCTTGCCGTTGGCGGAATTGACGAGCGCCGCGCCGAACAGCGCGCCGGTCATCGACAGCGCGAACGGCACGACAACGAGCACGAATGAGAACAGGCCGAACGCCGCCTGCGGCAGGAACCGCAGGAAGACCAGCGAGCAGAGAAAATGCGCACCGGCGATGGAAATCGGGCCAAGGGTGTTGAAAGCATAGCGCTGGACCAGCGACACGAATTCACCCAAGGCGGAAGGCGCCTTCGCGCGATCCATCCCGGCGGTTGCTGTCAGGGGCGCGGCATCGCTCATTTCTGTCCGGTCAGTCCTTCGACCTGTAGGACATGGTGCGTGTCAAAAGCGTAAACGCGGCAATGGGATTGGTGATCGCGTAACGTTTCCACAACCTTCTGGGCTCGCGCCACAACCGGTAGAGCCACTCCAGGCTCACGGCCTGCATCCATTGCGGCGCCCGGCGGTATTCGCCGCAGACGAAGTTGAAACAGCCGCCCGCCGTCACCAGCCAGCCGGCATGGATCTTCTCGCGGTTTCGCACGCAGAATTCGTATTCCTTGGGCACGCCGAGGGCGACCCACACGACGTCCGCGTGGGCGGCGTTGATCTCCTCGATGATCTGCGCCTCCTGGTCCTGCGAGAAATAGCCGTGGCGGCGCCCGACGATCTTCAGGCCGGGATAGGATTCGCGAAGCTTCTCCGCACACGCGGCATTCACCGCTTCTGTGGAGCCGAACAGGAAGAAGCGCAGGTTGTTTTCGCGGGCCTTGATGGCCGCGTCGTGGATGAAATCGGTCGTCGCGGAACGCTCCGGGATCGGGGTGTCGGTCAACAGCCGCGATGCGATCACGACCGGCTGACCATCGGCATGGATGAGGTCCGCCTTGGAGAAATTTGCGCGGAACTGTTCGTCATTGCGCACCATGGAGACCGCGTGGCCGTTGGAGGCGAAGATGAGGCGCGCCTTGCGCCGGCCGCCGCGTGCCGCCAGGCAATCGCCGACCATCAGGCGGCTCATCTGTTCACGGCCGATGCAGGCCGTGCGTATGCCGCCAACGACGACTTCGCTATAGATGCGGTCTGGATCGCGGCGCTGGTAGGAACGGCGCGGCGCGGCGGCGTCCTGCGCGATGAGCTTGCGGGAACGCATCAGTAGGCGTTCCGCTGGCTCAGCACTTCGCCGATCGTGCGGACAATGATCTTCACATCGAGCGCAAAGGTCGCGTTGCGGGCATACCACACGTCATAGGCGAGGCGCTCGCGCATGCGCGACACTGTCACCGTCGCGCCGCGATGGCCGTGGATCTGCGCCCAGCCCGAGATGCCCGGCTTCACCAGCTGGCGCTTGTCGTAACCGGCGATCTCGTGCCCGTAGAAGCGGTCATGCGCCAGGGCATGAGGGCGCGGGCCGATGAGCGACATGTCGCCGGCGATGACGTTGAGGAGCTGGGGCAATTCATCGAGGCTCAGACGGCGCATCCATCCGCCGATCTTCGTTATGCGGTCATCGCCGGGCTCCGCCTGCTTGATCACCGGGCCGTTCTCCAGAACGGTCATGGTGCGGAATTTCAGGATGCTGAACGGCGCACCGTTCATTCCAAGCCGCGTCTGGCGGAACATCGCCGGGCCGCTGGAGCCGATGCGGATGAGAATGGCCAGAACGATCATCAGCGGCGAAAGTGCGATCAGCGCGGGCACCGCGATCGCCAGGTCGAGCATCCGCTTCAGCCCGCCATGCACATAGCTTGCGCCGCCGGCAAGCCGGCCCCGGCCGGCATAGGCGCCGGCGGCGAGGGGAGCGAAGTCTTCGTGGATAGTCATCGTGGGCTCAAGCAATCCAGTCCGCGAGGATGGGATTGCAGAGGGCGCGCCAGCTTTTCCGGGTCCTGCTGTCCCGTATCGCGACTTCCGGTCAGCGTTTCCGCCGATTAACCATCAATCGCCTGTGCGGAAGCGGGACGCTGTTTGTTTTTGGGAGGCTAAGTGCCGATCCGGGACTGCCATTCGCGCAGCCGGGAATTGTTCGCCCGCAGCACCGGCAGGAATGCAGCGAGATTGGCTTCCTCCGCCGCCAGCCCGTAGCGCGGCAGAAGCCAGGGATTGGTGCTGGCGTTCAGTGTGCCGGCGATGGTCGTGAATGCATGCTGGTATCCCGCGTCGCGCACCGCTTCCCAAGCCGCACGGCTGATATCCTCGCGCTGGCCGAACGGGTAGGCGAAGAAGCGGCACGATCCGATCTCTTCCTCGATGCGCTGCTTGGGGCGCAAGGCCTGTTCGCGCAGGAAATTGCGCGACTGGGCTTCGTGCATGGACCAATGGCGATCCGCATGAGCGCCGATTTCCACGCCTTCGCGATCCAGCGCCCGCATCTGGTCCCAGGTGAGGAATGTCTCCGAAGCGTATTTTTTCTTGAGATCGACGCCGGTCGCTTCCAGCGTGCGATTCATGAAATCCAGCGTGCGCGCGGCATGTGCGAAGGGCATGGTTTTCAGATGTTTCCACGCCTCCACCGCCTCTGCCTGGCGCTGCTCGTGCGCTCCCAGGAAAACCGGTGCATCGAAAAAAGGAAGGTCGTGCATGCCCCTGGGCGCTTCCAGGAAGAAGATGCGCGTCAAGGTTGGCGGCGTGAACTCGCCGCTGTCGATGTGGTGCGTGCTGACGAACAATGTCCACGGCAGGCCATAGGCCTTGAGCACGGGCGCGGCGGTGGTCAGCGTATTTGCGTAGCCGTCATCCGACATCAGAAAGAGCGCGCGGGCATGCTTCTCCGGCCGCTTCAGGACATCGGGCATCGCATGAAGGGGAAGAACGTCGAACTCGCGCTTCAGCAGACGCGCCACATCCTCGAACGCGTCCAGCCGGTGCTGGTTCACCTGAAGCGCCGGATCGTAGATCTGCTGCTCGACGCCATGAAAGAACACCGCCGTCGGCGCACCGAAGGGGCGCGCCAGCGCGGCGGGAATCCAGGCCCCGGTCAGGCGAGAAAGACGTCCGATTGTGGTCATTGTCCGCAGCGTTGCAGGAGCTGCGCCAGCCTAGGGCCGGCCCCGTTACTCTCGGCTTAAACCCGCTGGATGGATGGCGCCGTCTGATGCGCCCCAGGCTGCCTTTTTATTCTTCCCCGCGGGCCTCGGCGGAATGGCGTTCCGTGTCGCGGCGTCCTCGCCTGCCGCCCGCTTTGTTGCGCGGAAACCGTGGTTTCGCGGCGTTATTGACGGGTTTTTGGGCTGGGGATAGGACGTCGCACCCCGCGCAACAAAAATGCGCGAGGCGTGTTAGCGTGGCCCTTCGGGCCGGCGTTTCAGGCGTTCCGTTTTCGGAGACCTTTATATGAAGAACAGAGCCCGTCTCTCCCTGCGCGTCCCCGCTCCGCCCAGCAGGCCCGGCGATGCCCCGGATTTCAGTGGCATGAAGCTGTCGGGTGCCGGCGAAGTCGAGCGGCCGGACATCGACGTGCGGGCGCATGACATCTCCGGTCTTGCCTACAAGCTGATCCGCGTGCTCGACGACAAGGGCCAGGCGCTGGGTCCGTGGAATCCGAAGCTCGCTCCGGAGACGCTGCGCCGCGCGCTGCGTCACATGATTCTGACCCGCGCCTATGACGACCGCATGTACCGCGCCCAGCGCCAGGGCAAGACGTCCTTCTATATGAAGTGCACCGGCGAAGAGGCGGTGGGCATTGGCGCGGCTTACGCGATGGACCGGGACGACATGTGTTTTCCGTCTTATCGCCAGCAGGGGCTTCTCATCGCCCGCGGCTATCCGCTGGTTACGATGATGAACCAGGTCTATTCCAACGCGCATGATCCGCTGAAGGGCCGCCAGCTTCCGATCATGTATTCCTCGAAGGAGCACGGCTTCTTCACCATCTCCGGCAATCTCGGCACCCAGTTTCCGCAGGCGGTCGGCTGGGCGATGGCGTCCGCCTACAAGGGCGATGACCGCATCGCGGCGAGCTGGGTGGGTGACGGCACGACGGCGGAAGGCGACTTTCACCACGCATGCAACTTCGCGTCCGTCTACCGCGCGCCGGTGATCCTCAATGTCGTCAACAACCAGTGGGCGATTTCGAGCTTTGCGGGTATCGCAGGCGGCAATGAATCCACTTTCGCATCGCGCGGCATCGGCTATGGCCTGCCGGCGCTGCGCGTCGACGGCAACGACTTCCTCGCCGTCTACGCGGCGACGCAGTGGGCGGCGGAGCGCGCGCGCTCCAATCTCGGCGCAACGCTGATCGAACACTACACCTACCGCGCCGAAGGACATTCCACGAGCGATGATCCTTCGCGCTATCGCCCGACCGACGAAGCCAAGGCCTGGCCGCTCGGCGATCCGATCGAACGCCTGAAGCATCATCTCGTCGCCATCGGCGAATGGAGCGAGGAGCAGCAGCAGGCCGCCTACGCCGAAGCCGTCGAGCAGGTGAAGGCCGCGAACAAGGAAGCCGAAGCCATCGGCACGCTGGGCCATGGCGAGCTGCCCAGCATCAAGACCATGTTCGAAGACGTATTTAAGGACATGCCCGAACATCTGCGCCGCCAGCGCCAGCAGATGGGAGTCTGAGCCATGCCGACCATGAACATGATCCAGGCGCTCAATTCCGCTCTCGACGTGATGCTCACCAAGGACCCGAATGTCCTCACCTTCGGCGAGGATGTCGGCTATTTCGGCGGCGTGTTCCGCGTCACCGAAGGCCTGCAGAAGAAGCACGGCCTGACCCGCTGCTTCGACACGCCCATCGGCGAGGGCGGCATCGTCGCCACCGCCATCGGCATGGGCGCTTACGGTCTGCGTCCCGTGGTGGAGATCCAGTTCGCCGACTACATCTATCCGGCTTACGACCAGATCGTTTCCGAAGCGGCGCGCCTGCGCTACCGCTCGGCCGGCGATTTCACCGCGCCGCTCGTGATCCGCACGCCGTATGGCGGCGGCATCTTCGGCGGACAGACGCACAGCCAGTCGCCGGAAGCCTTGTTCACCCACGTCGCCGGCTTGAAGACGGTGATCCCGTCCACGCCCTATGACGCGAAGGGCCTGCTTATCAGCGCGATCGAGGATGACGATCCCGTTCTCTTCCTCGAGCCCAAGCGCATCTACAACGGCCCGTTCGACGGCTATCACGACCGCCCGGTGCAGGCGTGGAACAAGTTCGCCGCCAGCGACGTGCCCGATGGTCATTACACCGTGCCGCTCGGCAAGGCGGCGGTGGTGCGCGAAGGCAATGACGTCACGATTCTGGCCTATGGCACGATGGTGCATGTGGCGTTGGCATCCGTGGCCGATTCCGGCGTCGATGGCGAAGTGATCGATTTGCGCACCCTGGTGCCGCTCGACATCGAGACCATCGTCAATTCCGTGAGGAAGACGGGGCGCTGCGTGATCGTGCATGAGGCGACGCACACCTCCGGCTTCGGCGCGGAATTGTCCGCCACGGTGCAGGAGAACTGCTTCCACCATCTGGAAGCGCCGATCGAGCGCGTGACCGGTTGGGACACGCCCTATCCGCATGCTTTTGAGTGGCAATATTTCCCCGGACCGCCGCGCGTGATCGAAGCGCTGAAGCGGGCGATGGAGGGCTGAATGGGCAAGTATGTCTTCAAGCTTCCCGATGTCGGCGAAGGCACGGCGGAAGCGGAAATCGTGGCCTGGCACGTAAAGGTCGGCGACACGATCCACGAAGACCAGAACATGGTCGACGTGATGACCGACAAGGCGAC
>DATIVW010000042.1:0-2183 GCA_035465595.1 Rhizomicrobium sp.
TCTTTCCCGTCTGTTCCAGATATTGCAGCAGCCCCAACCACACCGTCGGCACCGCGGCGCTCATGGTGATCTTTTCGGTTTCGAGAAGCTCGCACACCGACGCGCCGTCGAGCTTCGCGCCCGGCATGACAAGCTTGGCGCCGATCATCGGCGCGGTGAAGGCGAGCGCCCAGGCGTTGGCGTGGAACATCGGCACGATGGGCAGGATCGTGTCGGCGCCGCTGACGCCAAGCGCGTCCGTCTGTCCCGCCATCAGTGCATGAACGACGTTGGAGCGGTGCGAGTAGAGCACGCCCTTGGGATTGCCCGTCGTGCCGGAGGTGTAGCAGAGCCCGCAGGCGGCATTCTCGCCGAATTCCTTCCAGTGGAATTTGTCGTCCTGCCTGGCGATGAAATCCTCGTAAGCGTAAAGCCGCTTGATGTGCGAAGCCGGCAAATGCGCCTTGTCGGTCATCGCCACGAAGAACTTCACCTTCTTCAGCTTGGGCGCGATCTGCTCCACGATCGGCATGAAGGTGGTGTCGAAGAACAGCGCCTTGTCCTCGGCATGGTTGGCGATCCAGGCGATCTGGTCCGGATGCAGGCGCGGATTGAGCGTGTGATAGACGCCGCCCATGCCGGCGATGCCGTACCAGCTTTCCAGGTGCCGGTGCGTATTCCATGCCAGCGTGCCGACGCGGTCGCCGTTCTTGATGCCGGCCTTGACCAGCGCCTTGGCGACCTGCCGCGCGCGGCTGGCGATGGTGCGATAGTTGGTGCGCGTGATCGGGCCTTCGACTTCCCGCGTCACCACTTCGCGGTCGCCGTGATAGAGCGCGGCGTGATCGATGATCTTGTGGACCAGCAGCGGCCAGTCCTGCATTTGCCCAAGCATGCCCCTCGGCTCCCCTTATTTTCGGCCATCATAGGAAGCCAATTTCACAGGGGCAAACAGCCGCTTGGGCGCTTCCCGCCTGCGCCCGACTGTCGCTATAAGAGGCGCTCAGTCGAGGCGGGCATGGCCGACCAGAAAGACGACGACGAGGATATTGCCGAGGAATTGGCGTTCGAGCAGCTGAAAGGCGGCGAGGGCGGCGTGGCCGCGCGCTTTCTCGCGGCCAAGACCGAGGTCCTGCGCAAGCAGCTCGCCCAACTCCATCTGAGCCATTTCCGCGAATGGCTCTATACCTCGGCCGAGATCGTGCTCGGCCTGATCATCCTTCTGATCTTCGTGGGGATCGCCTCGGCGGTGTGGGCCGCGGCGCATGACAATGGCCTCGTGATCGAAAGCTTCTCGGTCCCCGCCGACATGAACGCCCGCGGCCTGACCGGCGAAGTCGTCGCCTCGCGCCTGCTGGACAAGCTTTCCCAGCTCCAGGCGAAGACGGTGTCCAGCCGCGCCGCGTCCAGCTACGCCAATGACTGGGGCAAGGACATCAAGGTGCAGATCCCGGAAACGGGCGTCTCCATCGGCCAGCTCGACGGCTATCTGCGTGGCTGGCTCGGCAACGAGACGCATATCAGCGGCGAGGTCTATCGCGACACGTCGGGCAATCTTCTTCTCACCGCGCGGGTGGGCAGCGATGCCGGTCCGGTCTTCACGGGCAAGGAAGCCGATCTGGACAAGCTGCTGCAGTCGGCGGCGGAGAGCGTCTACCAGCGCACGCAGCCTTATCGCTATGCCGTCTATCTCGGCAGCCTCGATCCGATCAACCAGACGCGGGCCGATGCGGTTTATCGCAGGCTGGCCGCCAGCGGATCGCCGCAGGAACGCGCCTGGGCCTATGTCGGCATTTCCAACATCTACAAGAACCGCAACCAGCCCGACGAAGCGTTGCGCGCGCTCAAGAAAGCGCTCGAGCTGCGGCCGAATTTTGCGATGGCGACGCTCAACATCTCGCAGAACGAGGGCAATCTGCAGCACGACCAGGCGGCCTATGTCTGGAGCCAGAAGCTGGTGACCTCGCTGCGCAGCGGCGACGCGTCGGACATGGACACGCGCGCCGCGCAATTCAACATGCTCAACGCGAAGGGAACGCTGGCGACCAGCGTCGGCGATTTCCAGGAACAGCTGAAGCTCGACGCCCAGGGCGAAGCGCTGCCCGGGACGGAGAACTACCTGGAAACGCTGCACCAGAACGACATGATCGCCTATGCGTTCCTGCATGACGGCGAGGCCGTTCACGGCGCGATCTCCGACAATG
>DATIVW010000043.1:0-1606 GCA_035465595.1 Rhizomicrobium sp.
TGTCGAAGATCGAAGACGAACCAGCGCCGAACATCCGCATCCACATGGGCGACGCGCGCGACATCATCTCGGCGTTGCCGGACTCCAGCATTGGCCGCGTGTTCGTTCTCTTTCCCGATCCCTGGCCGAAGGCCCGCCATCACAAGCGCCGCTTCATCCAGACCGAGATGCTCGATCAACTTGCACGCGTGATGAAACCGGGCGCGGAGTTCCGTTTCGGCTCCGACGATGCGTCGCTGGTAGAATACACGCTGGAGCGCCTGATGGCGCATCCGGCCTTCGCATGGACCGCAACCCGCGCCTCCGATTGGCACAAGCGCCCGGCTGACTGGCCCCAGACCCGTTACGAGGCCAAGCAACTCCACGGAATCCCGGCGTTCCTGCGGTTTTACCGGGTTTGACCTTGTAATAAGGGGATTCGAGGGGTATATCCCCGGCCATCCCAGACAACAGAACGTACTGTTGTGTGGCGGTCCGAAAGGATCGCCGCGCGGGGAAAGCTTTTGGAGTTACGCCTATTATCTCGCAGATGTCGCAATTGCAGCCGATCATCGAGCCTGCGGTGGAAGCCGCGGGTTACAGGCTCGTGCGCCTGCGGCTGATGGCGGGCAAGACCAAAAGGCTGCAGATCATGGCCGAGCGCCCGGACGGCACGATGAATGTGGACGATTGCGCCAGGCTATCGCGCGCGCTCTCCGAATTTCTCGACGCCGAGGATCCGATCGAAGGCGAATACGATCTGGAAGTGTCCTCGCCCGGCATCGATCGTCCGCTGACGCGACAGTCCGATTTCTCGCGATGGGCCGGTCACGAAGCCAAGATCGAGCTCGTGAATCCGGACGAGACGGGCCGCAAGAAGTTCAAGGGCCTGCTGCTCGGCCTCGACGGCAACGACGTGATGCTGGAAGCCGATGGCAGCCGTTACAAATTTCCCTTCCGGGGCATCGCGGAAGCGAAACTGGTTCTCACCGATAAACTCATTCAGGAAGATTTGAAGGCGCGCAAAGCGCAATAGACGCGTCGCGTGGCCCATAGCGACAGCGTATGGGCGAGCGACAAGGTTAAACAGGAGAAGTAAAATGGCCGCTATTGCCGCCAACAGGACAGAATTGCTGCAGATCGCCGACGCCGTCGCGCGTGACAAGAACATCGAGAAATCGGTGGTCATCGCCGCGATGGAAGAAGCCATGCAGCGCGCGGCCAAGGCCCATTACGGCGCCGAGAACGAGATCAAGGTCGATATCGATCCCAAGACCGGCGAGACGCATGTGTCGCGCTATCTGCACGTCGTCGAGCTTGTCGAGAACGACAAGACCGAGATCAGTCTTGCCGATGCCCGCGCGCGCAACCCCGCGGCGCAGGTCGGCGATATCATCGCCGAGACTTTGCCGCCGGTCGATTTCAACCGCATCAACGCGCAGAACGCCAAGCAGGTGATCGTGCAGAAGGTGCGCGACGCCGAGCGCGAGCGCCAGTACGAGGAGTTCAAGGACCGCATCGGCGAGATCGTCCACGGCATCGTCAAGCGCGTGGAGTTCGGCTCCGTCGTGGTCGACCTGGGCCGCGCCGAAGGCGTTGTCCGCCGCGACGAGATGATCCCGCGCGA
>DATIVW010000044.1:0-4735 GCA_035465595.1 Rhizomicrobium sp.
TCCTGCGTGATCTGGGCACACGCGAAAAACAACGCACGGTTCTTCTATGAGAAGATGGGCGGACGCCTGATCGCAGAGCGCTCAGGGCACATGATGGGCGGTCCCATCTCGGAATTTGGTTTCGGGTGGCGGCGGCTCGCGCTTGCCCGCAGGGAAATCAGCCCGTCAGATCGCGGGGTCTGACAAATTCCAGCAAGATGCCGCTACCTGTCGCGTCGGACCAGGATTCCACGTCGAAATCCAGGACCGCCAGCGCGCAGGTTGGAAACTTCTCGCGCATGTCGTCCAGCTTGTGGCGTTCGGACTTCGAAACCGGTTTGCGCGCGAGGCAGACCGCACATTCCTCGATGCCCGGATTGTGGCCCACAAGCATGAGTGTCCTGATGTCATCCGCCGCGTCCCGGACAAGCGCCAGGATGTGTTTCGGCGAGGCGAGATAAAGGCCCTTGCTGAATTCCACATGCGGCGTCCTGGCCAGTTCGGGCAAAAGCAGCTCCCAGGTCTCGATCGTGCGCCGCGAGTCCGAGCAGATGACATTGTCGGGCAAGTAACCGCGGGTATCCATCGCCTGGCCCATCCGGGCTGCATCTCTGCGCCCCCGATCGGTCAGCGAGCGGGCGTGATCGCCCTCTCCGGAATCCTGCACGGCCTTGGCATGGCGCAGGAGGAGAAGCCGGCGCATTCCGGCCTTCAGGCTATCTGGTAACGGGCGCGGGCGCCGCGCTCGAGTGCGGCGGCGGTCAGACGATCGATGTGCAGTGAGCGGCGCAGGACTTCCAGCACCCGCACTTCTTCGAGCATGACGCGGGAGTCCGAAAGCGCCACTTCCAGTCCGAGCATGTACGCGGTCTCGACAAGATGATCGGGAAGCGCCTCCTTGATGAGGCCAAGGACGGCGTCCGCGCCGTCCTGCTCCTGCAGGATGGAGCCGCATTCCTGCGCCACGGGCAAAAGCCGATGCTCCTCGAAGTCGCGGAAGACCGGCAAAGTCTTGGCGATGTTGCCGATGGTCTTCAATTCGCGCTCGCTCATGACGCCATCGGCGGCGGAGACGACGACCATGACGTATATTAACGCCGCGTGATGGCTGATGGTGTTCATTGCCTGCATGTCTGATGGGATGCCGCCGCGACCTTAATAACCTTGACCCCCACCGGCAAGCACGCAACATGCGGCCATGGCGACGAATAAAAGGCCCGGGAAATGGCGCGCGAGAACGCTTGCGGTTCGCGGCGGGCAGACGCGCACGGGCTTTCAGGAAACGGCGGAAGCGCTCTTCCTGACATCCGGTTATGCCTACGAAACGGCGGACGAGGCTGAGGCCCGTTTCAAGGGCCAGTCGGAAGGCTATCAATACACCCGCTTCGGCAATCCCACCGTCACCATGTTCGAGCAGCGCATGGCCGCGCTGGAGGGCGCGCCGGTTGCCCGCGCCACGGCCAGCGGCATGGCAGCCGTCACAGCAGTGTTCCTCAGCGCGCTGCGCAGCGGCGATCATGTCGTGGGCGCCAAGGCCATGTTCGGCGCCTGCCGTTATGTGATCGAGGATATCCTGCCACGGTTCGGCATCACCAACACGCTTGTTGACGGCGACGATGCGGGCCAATGGGCCGCTGCGATGAAGCCGAACACCAGGATGCTGTTTCTGGAGACGCCGGCAAATCCGACGCTTGCCATCGTCGATCTCAAGGCCGTGGCGAAGATCGCCGACAAGGCCGGCGCGCTGCTCGTGGTGGACAATGCGTTCGCGACGCCGGCCCTGCAGCGGCCCATGGAATTCGGTGCCCATGTCGTGGTGCACAGCTCGACGAAATACATAGACGGGCAGGGTCGGGCGTTGGGCGGCGTGATCCTGTGCAAGCCGGACTTCCTCAAAGACCATCTGCAGGTCTTCTTGCGCAACACGGGTCCTTCGATCAGCCCGTTCAATGCGTGGCTGCACCTGAAGAGTCTGGAGACACTGGACCTTCGCATGCGTGCGCATTGCGAGAACGCAGCCAGGGTTGCTGATTTCCTCGCCGCGCAAAAGAAGATCAGCAAGGTGCTCTATCCCTTCCGCGCCGATCACCCGCAGCACAATCTGGCCCGTTCCCAGATGAGCGGCGGCGGCGGCGTGGTGACCTTCGAGGTTGCAGGCGGCAAGGCCGGCGCATTCCGGCTGGAGAATGGGCTGCAATTGATCGACGTGTCCAACAACCTGGGAGACACGAAGAGCCTGATGACGCATCCCGAAACCACCACGCATCAGCGGCTTTCGCCGGAGGCGCGCCTCGCGCTCGGCGTCACGCCGGGAATGGTGCGGCTGTCGGTCGGTCTCGAAGATCCGGAGGATATCTGCGAAGATCTCGAGAGAGCGCTGAAGGAGGCCTGACATGTCCGAGCATCATGCCGGCGTGCGCTGGAAGCGAACTTCCGCGGACTTCACCTACGCATCGTACGATCGTGCGCATGAGATGGTGTTCAAGAATGGCGGCACTACGCTCGCTGCCTCCGCGACACCGGCCTACAAGGGCGATGCAGATCGCGTCGACCCCGAAGAAGCCTTCGTCGCTTCGCTGTCGTCCTGCCACATGCTCACCTTCCTTGCGATTTGTGCGCTGAAGAAGATCATCGTCGAATCCTATGATGACGCTGCGGTCGGATTCATGGAGAAGGGGGGCAACGGGAAGATGCAGATCACGCGCGTCGTGCTTCATCCGGTTGTGCGCTTCGCGGACGGCGCGAATGTGACCGCGGAAATGCTCGCGGATTTCCATCATCAGGCACATGACGGCTGTTTTATCGCCAATTCCGTCACGACAGATGTGACCGTCGCGCCACGCGATTCGCACAATTAACCTTTCCCTAACCCTAAGTCTTGCGCGCGCGCGTCGGCGCATTTCATAGTGTGGGCATGTACGAACGCGTGACCCGCAATATCCGCGTGGCCGTGAGGCCCGCCTTCCTCGACGACCAGTCCGATCCGGGCGAGCGGCGATATTTGTGGTCCTACACCGTCACGATCGAGAACAAGGGCGGGGAGACCGTTCAGCTTCTGTCGCGCTATTGGCACATCACCGATGCCGAGGGGCATATCCAGGAAGTGCGCGGCCCCGGCGTCGTCGGCGCCCAGCCGGTTCTCGCTCCGGGACAGAAGTTCGAATACACGAGTGGTTGTCCACTCCCGACGGCATCGGGCGCCATGCAGGGCCGCTATCTGATGCGTGCCGCCACGGGCGAGGATTTCGAGGCCGAAATTCCCGGTTTCGTGCTGGAAAGCCCGCACGAACACCGCCGCATCCACTAGCCCTTACAAAACCTCCGGTTGATCCATATGTGACGTTCGGGCGTAATAAACCTAGCGCCACTGAAGAGATCGCCATGTCCGAAGTGAAAAAGCCCACGCCGCTGTGCGCGAAGTTGCCTTCGCCGTCCGAACCGCGTCCGTCGCGGGAAGACGCGGAGGCGGCCGTTCGTACGCTCCTGCGCTGGACAGGCGACGATCCCACGCGCGAAGGCCTGCTCGATACGCCGGCCCGTGTGGCGCGCGCGTTCGAGGACTGGTTCTCGGGCTACAACGAAGATCCCGAAACCTACCTGGCGCGCACCTTCGAGGAAGTCGAAGGTTATGACGACATGATCGTGCTGAAGGACATCCGTTTCGAATCCCACTGCGAGCATCATCTGGCGCCGATCATCGGCCGCGCACATGTCGGCTATCTGCCCACCAACAAGGTGGTTGGCATCTCCAAGCTGGCCCGCGTGGTGGAAGCCTATGCGCGCAGGCTCCAAGTGCAGGAGAAGATGACGGCGCAGATCGCCCATTGCATCGATACGGTGCTGCAACCCAAGGGTGTCGCGGTGGTGATCGAGGCAAGCCATCAGTGCATGACCACCCGCGGTGTCCACAAGACCGGCGTCACCATGGTGACCTCGGCGATGCATGGCGAGTTCCGCAAGAACCCGCTGACCCGCCGCGAGTTCCTCAGCGTTATCGGCAATCCGCAATCGAGCATGGACGGCTGATCCGTGTCTCTTCGGCACAAAGACGGTTGATCGGATTCTCCAAGATCACGCGCGGCGGCCCCGAGCATTCCTTCGCACGTGAGACCTTTATCCTGAGCCGGAACCTCGCACCCTCATGCCACATTAAGGCAGGGAAGGTATTGGCGGGGCGCGAAGCCCCGCGGAAGGGTTCCCAGTGCAGCATCTTGCGATTGCAGCAGCGGCAACAGCGGTTTTCATCGGTGCGGGGTCCGGCGCGGTGACCTCGCTGACCAGCGCGGCACCGACAACGGCTGTTGAAGTCTCCAATCCGATGATCGCGGGTACAGCGATGCTGCCCGGGGAGACCATCTTCCAGAACGTTTCAAAATCTCCCGAACACGCTGCGTTCGTATCCGAAATGAAAGCCGCCGGACTGTCGAGCGTGCTGAACAGCGCCGGCAACTACACGGTTTTTGCGCCGACCGATGCGGCCTATGCCGCGCTGGGCAAGGCCAGGACGGCCGCCGCGACCGCGAAGAGTGCACGCTATCTGATCGTGAAGGGCCGCTACGACTCCACGAGGCTGCTGGAGCTCATCAACGAGCAGGGCGGACGGGTGAAGCTGCATACGCTGGAGGGCGGCACCATCGTCGCCAGCCTGAACGGGCCGACGAACATTCTCCTGATGGACGAGAACGGCAACATGGCCGATATCGCGATCTACGACATCCATCAGAAGAACGGCGTGTTGCAGGTGATCGACCGCGTG
>DATIVW010000045.1:0-2251 GCA_035465595.1 Rhizomicrobium sp.
CGGCCTCGACCGCAGCCGCGTTCAGCAGCTCGTGGACGAATCGCTCCATGGCGCCGACGACGGGGAGTTGTTCCTTGAATATAAGCAGAGCGAGACCTTCGCCTTCGACGACGGGCGGCTGAAGGCCGCGACCTTCGACACCACGCAGGGCTTCGGCCTGCGCGCGGTGGCGGGCGAGATGACGGGCTATGCCCACGCCTCCGACCTGTCGGAAGACGCAATCAGGCGCGCCGGCCAGACGGTGCGCGCGGTGGCGAGCGGGCATGGCGGAACGATCGCCCTGCCCCCGGCCCGCACCAACGCCAAGCTCTATACCGACATCGATCCGCTCAACACCGCCGGCTTCGAGACGAAGGTGAAGCTGCTCGCGGACATGAATGAATATGCGCGCAAGAAGGACAGCCGCGTGAAGCAGGTCTCCGCCAGCCTCGCCGGGTCATGGCAGGTGGTCGAGATCGTGCGGCCGGATGGCGAGGTCTATCGAGACATCCGTCCGCTCGTGCGGATCAACGTATCGGTCGTCGTCGAGAAGGACGGTCGGCAGGAGAGTGGAAGTTTCGGCGGCGGTGGGCGTGAAGGCTATGAATTCTATCTGCGCCCGGAATACTGGCAGGCTGCGGTGGACGAAGCGCTGCGCCAGGCGGTGGTGAATCTCTCTTCCATTCCCGCGCCGGCCGGCGAGATGAAGGTCGTGCTCGGACCGGGCTGGCCCGGCATCCTGCTGCACGAAGCCATCGGCCACGGCCTCGAGGGCGACTTCAACCGGAAGAAAACAAGCGCGTTCGCCGGCTTGCTCGGCCAGCGCGTTGCCGCGCCGGGCGTGACCGTCGTGGATGACGGCACCATCGCCAACCGCCGCGGCTCGCTCACGGTGGATGACGAAGGCACGCCGACGCATCGCACGGTGCTGATCGAGGATGGAATCCTGAAAGGCTACATGCAGGACCGCCAGAACGCGCGGCTGATGGGCGTGGCGCCCACCGGCAACGGGCGGCGCGAGAGCCATGCGAGCAACATCATGCCGCGCATGACCAACACTTATATGTTGGCCGGCGACAAGGACCCCGGCGAGATCCTCGCCAGCGTCGACAAAGGCATCTACGCCACCAACTTCGGCGGCGGACAGGTGGATATCACCAACGGCAAGTTCGTGTTCTCCTGCACCGAGGCCTACCTGATCGAGAACGGCAAGATCGGCCCCGCGATCAAGGGCGCAACCCTCATTGGCGACGGCGCGACGGCGCTGACCAAGATCACGATGGTGGGCAACGACCTGAAGCTCGACACGGGCGTAGGCACCTGCGGCAAGAACGGTCAGTCCGTGCCGGTAGGCGTCGGCCAGCCTACCCTACGCATCGACGGCCTGACGGTCGGCGGCACGCAGCAGGCGGCATGAGCGATTAACGGCAACGCCGGATTGGCGTTGTCGTATTCGCCGGCCCGGTGCTATGCCTCGCCGCCGCCAAGAAGGCGCTGGAGAAGTGGATGCTGGTTTTCAAGATCGTCCTGGAAGAAGAATGGAACGCAGCGCTTGAGGCGGGCGTCTATCGCGGCTCGGCGGCGGACAAGAAGGACAACTTCATCCATCTGTCGACGTCAAAGCAGCTTGCCGGAACGCTGGCACGCCACTTCGCGCATGTCACGGAGCCGTTGCTGCTGATCGCGATCGACTCCGATTCGCTTGGCGCGCATCTGAAATGGGAAGAAGGGAGCAACGGCGAGAGCTATCCGCACCTCTACCATTCGCTCGATCTGTCGCTTGTCCTGTGGAACAGCACCATCCCGCTCAAGGCGCCGGGCGTCTTTGCGCTGCCGGTCGAAGCCTTCGTCGAGCAGAAGAAAAACCAGAACCCCTTCCTGTCCTGAGCGCAGTCACCCGTGGCGCAGCTTCAGCGCCAGGATCGTGCCCGACAGCAGGAATGTGACGGCGTTCGACGCGATCAGCGGCACGTCGCGCAGCAAGAGGCCGTAGACCAGCCAGAGAAAAATGCCCACCGTGTAGAGCGAGTACATCCGCAGCGAGATGTCGTGCGTGGAGCGCGTGCGGATGGTGTGGACCACCTGCGGCAGGAAGGCGACTGTGGTGAGAAACGCAGCCACCAGTCCAACTATTTCGGTTTGCATCGATTTTTCCCCAGCCGCGTGATGACGCGACCGTGCCGCGCTTCGCCCGCGATGGCAATGTGGCGGCGATGACTCGTTTCGAATTCCTCGAAGCCGTTCGCTGCAATCCGTTCAACCGCGTGATCCT
>DATIVW010000046.1:0-8889 GCA_035465595.1 Rhizomicrobium sp.
TGCTGATCCTGGTGCTGCTCGGAAGAGTATAGACGAACGGCAATGAACAACGCGGGCCACTCACGTCTGTGGGTGGTCCGTTTCTTTTCCGCCGAACTTCTTCGCGATCCATTTGTCGAGGCGGTCTTCGGTGACCAGCAGTACGATCGCGAACAGCAGTCCCAACCCGATCACGCGCCAGCCCGCGACCGCGCAGGCGAGGCCCAACGCAGCGGTGACCCACACCGTCGCGGCGGTCGTCAGGTTGTGCACCATGTTCTGCTGCGGATTGCGCAGGATCACGCCGCCGCCGAGAAAACCGATGCCCGTCAAAACGCCCTGCACGATGCCCTGCAGCAACCGGCTATAGGCCGCCACGTCGCTGAGCGCCTGCTCGGTGCGCAGCACCGCGACGGTGGCGATGGCAACGCCCAGCGACACCAGGCCCAGCGTGCGGATGCCGGTCGGCTTGCCATGCAGGTCGCGATTGAGGCCCAGCACCATGCCGCAGAGCGTCGCCGCGCCGAGGCGCAGGAAGATGTCGAGCATGTCGCCATCGGTCATGGCTAGACGCGCCCCGCGATGGGAATGCTGGCGCCGGTGATGGCGGAGGCTTCATCGGACAGAAGGAACGCGATGAGCGCGGCGATCTCCCCCGGTTTCACCCATTTGGAGAAATCCGATTTCGGCATGTCCGTGCGGTTCGCGGGCGTGTCGATGGTGGTCGGCAGGATCGCATTCACGGTGATGCCTTCCTGTTTCAGCTCGTCGGCCAGCGACTCCGTCAGCTTCAGCACGCCGGCCTTGGACGCCGTGTAGGCGCCCATGCCCGCGCTCGCCGCTTTGGCAGCGGCGGCGGCGCCGATGTTGATGACGCGTCCCGCCCTGTTCTTCCGAAGATGCGGCAGCGCCGCCATGCTGGCGCACAAGGCCGTCTTCAGGTTGACGGTGTAGAGGAAATCCCAGGTCTCGACCTTGCCGTCGCCCAGCGTCTCGAACCGGAAGCCTCCAGCGATGTTGATGAGCGCGTAAAGCCCGCCCATCTCCGCAACCGCCTTGTCGATGGCGGCCCTCGCCTTTGACGCGTCGGAAAGATCGACGCCGCCGATCCCCGGCTGTTCCGCCGGAATGACGCCATGGTCGATCGCAATCACCTTCGCACCCGCACCCGAAAGCGCCTTGCAAACCGCCAATCCCAGGGCGCCCGCGCCGCCCGTCACGATGCATGCTTTCCCTGCAAGCGACATGGCTTTCGTCCCTTTATTTCTGGCCGCTTGCGCGCCGCCGCATAGGTGCGGCTATACTCCCGCCGGCGATATTTCCACAAAGCATCACGGGAGAAAACCTATGGAACAGAAGCTCAAATTCTACATCGACGGCAAATGGGTCGATCCCGTTACGCCAAAGACGCTCGAAGTCATCAACCCCGCGAACGAAGAGCCGTTTGCGGTGATCAGCATGGGCTCCAAGGCCGATGTCGACAAGGCGGTCGCCGCCGCCCGCAAGGCGTTCGAGACCTACTCGCAGACTTCCCGCGAAGAGCGCGTCGCGCTGCTGGAAAGGATCGTCGCAGTCTACCAGAAGCGTTATGGCGATATCGTAAAAGCCATCTCGATGGAGATGGGCGCGCCGCTGTCGCTTTCCCAGAATGCGCAGGCCGCGATCGGCCTCGGCCATCTGCAGCAGAACATCGCGATCCTGAAGGAATACAAGTTCGAGCAGGTGAAGGGCTCCTACGCCATTCGCCGCGAGCCCATCGGCGTCGTCGGCATGATCACGCCGTGGAACTGGCCGATCAACCAGATCGCCTGCAAGGTCGTGCCCGCGCTTGCCGCCGGCTGCACGATGATCCTGAAGCCGAGCGAAATCGCGCCGATGGATGCGATCATCTGGACCGAAGTGCTCGACGAAGCCGGCGTGCCGCCGGGCGTGTTCAACCTCATCAACGGCGACGGCCCGACGGTCGGTGAAGCGATGTCCTCGCATCCGGGCATCGACATGATGTCGTTCACCGGCTCGACGCGCGCGGGAATCGCGGTGGCGAAAGCCTCCGCTGATACGGTGAAGCGCGTGGCGCAGGAGCTGGGCGGCAAGTCGCCGAACATCATCCTCGACGATGCCGACCTGCAGAAGGCCGTCGTGCGCGGCGTGATGCACATGATGCAGAACACCGGACAGTCCTGTAACGCGCCGTCGCGCATGTTCGTGCCGAAGGCCAAGCACGACCAGGCGGCGCAGATCGCCAAGGGCGCTGCCGAAAGCGTGAAGGTCGGCGATCCGTTCGCCGAAGGCACGACGATGGGCCCGGTGGTCAGCGAGACGCAGTTCAACAAGATCCAGGGCCTCATCAAGAAGGGCATCGACGAAGGCGCGACGCTCGTCACCGGCGGCCTGGGCCGTCCGGAAGGCCTGAACCGCGGCTACTATGTCCGTCCGACGATCTTCGCGAACGTCACCAACGACATGACCATCGCGCGCGAAGAGATCTTCGGACCGGTGCTGGCGATCCTGCCGTACGAAACCGAAGCCGACGCCGTCAGGATGGCGAACGACACGCCCTATGGCCTGTCGGGTTATGTGCAGTCGGGCGATATCGATCACGCCCGCAAGGTGGCGTCGCAGATCCGCGCCGGCAACGTGCACATCAACGGCGCGGGCGGCGAAATGAACGCGCCGTTCGGCGGCTACAAGCAGTCCGGCACGGGCCGCGAATGGGGCGAGTTCGGCTTCGAGGAATTTCTCGAAGTGAAAGCCGTGCTCGGCTTCGCACCGAAGGCCGCTTGAGCACTTTTCTTTCGTGTTAAACAGACGGCCGCCGGTCCATCCCGGCGGCCGTTTTGTTTGGAGGCGGGCATGATCGAGCAACGCATCAAAGACCAATTCCCCACCGTGTTCATCACGCTGGTGAGTGTGCTGGTCGGTCTCGCGCTGTCAGATCTCGTGGCCGAAGCCCGCGCGCATATGACGTTATGGCCGCTGAACATGGCGACAGCCCGAACATGGGCGCAGATCTTCGCGAATAGCGCCAGCGCCGTCGCCGTGTGGATCGTGTTCGCACATGTGGGTATCGCACGGCGGCGCGTTCCCGATATTTTCGACAGCCTGATCGCATTCGGGCCGCCGCTATTGCTTCTGATAGCCAATTCCTTCGTCGGTCAGAGGGAAATCTGGCCGTGGTTCTACAACGCATCCGTCTATCTCGCGGTGTGCGCTGCCACCAGCTATCTGCACACGCGGATGGCCCTGCACGAGCCGGAACTGACATCCTTGCGCGGCCTGCTGCGCATGGGTGGCCACATCGGCCTCCTGTTGATGGGCGTTGTGATTTTCGGAGTTGCCGGATATTGCGACCGCCAAGGCTATCTTTCGCCATTTGCCGAAGTGCTCATCGCCGCATCGCCGGTGCCTGCGGCAGCGTTGGTCACCTATCTTTTCATGCGCGACTGGCGCGCCGGCGTTTTGGAGGCTTAATCTCGCGGCATGACGGACAAGCTTCTCCTGAAGCCGGCGCGCGTGTGGACGGCAGGATATGACGCGCCGCGCGAGGGCTACGCCGTTCTCGTGCGCGGCAATCGCATCGCCGCCGTGGATCGCGCCGATGCCCTGCCGAAAGATGCGCGGATCATCGATCTTCCGGGAACCACACTTCTTCCCGGCCTGATGGACTTGCACTCCCACCTCTTCCTGCATCCCTACGACATCACCAGCTGGGACGACCAGGTCCTGAAGGAGAGCGAAGCCTTCCGCACCGTGCGCGCGGTGAAGCACGCGAAGGACACGCTCGACGGCGGCTTCACCTTGCTGCGCGATCTGGGCACCGAAGGCGCGGGCTATGCCGATGCGGCGCTGAAACGCGCCATCGACGGCGGCATCGTTCCCGGCCCGCGCCTGATCGTGACCACGCGCGCCATCGTGGCGAGCGGCGGCTATGCGCCGATGCGCAAGAACTATCGACCCGATTGCTGCCTGCATGCTGGCGCGGAGGAAGCCAGCGGCGTGGACGAATGCGTGCGCACGGTGCGCCACCAGGCGGCGCATGGCGCGGACTGGATCAAGCTCTATGCGGATTATCGCGTGGGTCCGAACCTCGAAACCGTCCCCACCTTCTCTGCCGATGAACTGAAGGCGATGGTGGCGGCGGCCCACGATCTTGGCCGACCCGTCGCGGCGCATTCCATGAACGACGAAGCGATGAACCGCTGCATCGACGCGGGGGTCGACACCATCGAGCATGGCTACGGCGGCAAACGCGATACGTTCAAGCGCATGGCCGAACGCGGCATCGCCTTCCTGCCCACGCTTACCGTCTCCGAAGCGATCAGCGAATATTTCTACGGCTACAAGCGCGGCGGCACGCCCGCGCCGCATATGGAACAGGCGCACAACGCCTTTCGCCTCGCCCGCGAGGAAGGCGTGATCATCGGCTGCGGCAGCGACGTCGGCCCGTTCCCGCATGGCCAGAGCTATCGCGAGCTGGAATGGATGGTGAAGCTGGGCATGAGCCCGCGCGAGGCGCTGGAAGCGGCCACATCGGTGGCGGCCAAGATCATCCGCCGCGACGATCTTGGGCATATCCGCACGGACTGCCTTGCCGATCTGGTGGCTGTTGATGGACGGCCGGTCGAAAACATCTCCACCGTCGCGCATGTCCGCTTCGTCATGAAGGACGGCGCGGTGGTGCGGCAAGCACCCTGACGTCAGGCGACGTGCGGGACGTGGGCGGCCGGGCGCAACGACGCAAGCAGCGGCGGCTGACGGTTTTCGTACAGAACGTCGTCAATGAGGCGAAACAGGCGCGAAGGCTCGATAGGCTTCAGGAACAGGCCGCCGAAGCCGGCCTCGCGGTACTCCTTCTCGCTCCAGTGGCAATCATTGTCGGTGACCGCGACGATGGGCACCGTCTGGCCGCGCGCGGGCGTGGCGCGCATGCGGCGAAAGCCGCCCAGTTCGCCGGGCGAATGCCGGTCGATGTCGATGAACACCATGTCCACGGGGTGCTCGCGGAAATAGGCCACGGCCTCCTTGGCGCCCCGCGCAAAGACCGCCTCCGCCCGGATCGCATCCAGGCAGGCTTGCAGCAGCCTCCGCTCCAAATCATTTTCCTCCACACAGAGGATTCGAAGCGAACGCGAGCGTGGTGCGAGTTCGATCATCACCGGACAAATGGTAGCAAAGCCGGAGGCGTTCCGGCACACTGGAAATATTGGTTAGCGATCGGTTAAGCGGAACTACAGCAATGGACATGGGGCAATGATGGGGCGCTTTTTTTCTGTATTGGCGGCAATCGCGCTTGCGAGCGGCGCGGCGCATGCGGCGCCCACCCACATCACCTTCGTGACCGACTGGAAGGCGCAGGCCGAGCATGGCGGCTTCTACGAAGCGCTCGCCACCGGGCTTTATGCGAAGGCCGGGCTCGACGTGAAGATCATGGAAGGCGGGCCTTCAGTGAACGTGCCGCAACTGCTGGCCGGCGGCGCGGCGGATTTCGGCATGGGCTCGAACGGTTTCATCCCGCTCAACATGGTGCGCGAAGGCGTGCCGGTGCGCGCGGTGATGGCGGTGTTCCAGAAGGACCCGCAGGTGCTCATCACCCATCCGCGCGGCGACGTGAAATCGCTGGCCGACATGAAGGGCAAGCCGATCATGATCGCCGACGCTTCGACCGTCGCGTTCTGGCCTTGGCTGAAGGCGAAATACGGATTCAGCGACAGCCAGATCCGCAAATACACCTTCAATCTCGCGCCATTCCTCGTCGATCCGAAGGCGATCCAGGAGGGCTATCTCACGAGCGAGCCCTACACGGTGGAGAAGGAAGGCGGGTTCAAGCCGCAGGTCTTCCTGCTCGCGGACAACGGCTATCCCGGTTACGCAAACATGGTGCTGGTGCTGCAAAAATGGATCGATGGGAATCCGAAAACCGTGCAGGCCTTCGTGAACGCGACGGCGGCGGGATGGCAGGCCTATCTGTTCGGCAATCCCGCACCCGCAAACGCGCTGATCAAGAAAGATAATCCCGAAATGACGGACGGCCTGATCGGACAGGCGATCGGCAAGCTGAAAAGCTACAACATCGTCACCACCAAGGACGGGCGCATCGGCACCATGACGGACGGCCGCTGGCAGATCTTCTTCGACACGATGGCAAGCGAAGGGCTCTATCCGAAGACGCTGGACTACAGGAAGGCGTATGACCTGCGCTTCCTTCCGAAGCAGGCTGCCCGCCGCTAGCGTTTGGCAAAGCCTCTCAAGAGACAGCGTAAATATACGCCTCCGGGCGAAGTTGATCCGGTTCCATCGGAACGCGTTCGATATTGGCACGTTCACAGGCGAGCGCACGGAACCGTGCCGTTGCGGTGTCTCAACAATGTGCGATTCATCGACGGCTCCCGTGATTGCGCAGGAAAGGCGCTCACATGAGGAACAGGAGGTCGACATGAGGAATATCGCAGGCAGTCTCTCCATCGGCGTAATCGTTCTCGCGGCGAGTGCGGCGTTCGCCCATCCCGGGGCCGGAGGAGGCGGCATGGGCGCAGCGCCGATGGCTCACACGATGAGTTCGCCAACGACGATGCGTGCGCAACCGGCCAGCGCGTCGCCGACACATGCCACCGGTCAGCCAAATGCGGAGTGCGGCAGCGCGACGGCGCCGAACACGCCCGGCAACGCCGCGTCGGCCCCCGGGTCGGCTTTCAATCCGAGCGGCGTCGCGGGCGGAAAATATGCCGGACAGCAACCGCAGAACAGCAACAACCCCGCTGCGGTATCGCAATACGATGCGGCTTGCGCACACCAGCCGCACTGACACACGTTCGATCTGAGAGTGCGAGGTCCGGGCAATCGCGCGGACCTCGCGCTCTCGCGTTTTGCAGCACGCAACAATGTGCGCTAATTGGGCCGAGCAGCCACAGTCCGGCCCACCCATTTGTTGACCCTTTCCGGCATATCCAAGACCTTCGATTCCGGTACGCAGGCGATCGCGGCGCTGGACCTGGGCGTGCGCGCGGGCGAGTTCGTGTCGCTGGTAGGGCCGAGCGGCTGCGGCAAATCCACGGCGCTGCGCATCATCGCGGACTTGATAGCGCCCACCACGGGCAGCGTGACGTGGCCGGACGGCAGGCCGGAGATCGGCTTCGTCTTCCAGGAGCCGACGCTGATGCCCTGGCGCAGTGCGCTCGACAATGCGCGATTGCCGCTGGAGTTGAAGGGCATTTCACGCGGAGACGCGGAGACGCGGAGCCGACAGGCGCTGGCGCGTGTCGGGCTTTCCGAGTTCGAGAAGGCCTTTCCACGCGAATTGTCCGGCGGCATGAAGATGCGCGTCTCCATCGCGCGGGCCATCGCCGCCGAACCCAAGCTTCTGCTCATGGATGAACCCTTCGCGGCGCTCGACGAGCTCACGCGTCAGTCGCTGAACGATGATCTGCTGAAACTGGCGCGCGAGGACGGCATCACGGTGATCTTCGTCACCCATTCCGTCTATGAAAGCGCCTATCTGTCCGACCGCGTCGTGGTGATGACGCCGCGCCCCGGCCGGGTGACGGCGGATATCGCCATCGCGCAACCGCAGGCCCGCACCGCGGCCTATCGCCTGACGCCGCAATTCACCAATGCTGCGGGCAAGATCTCCGCCGCGCTCGGCCATGCGATGGCCGCATGAAGAGCTGGTTCACCTGTATCGTGCCGGTGGCGCTCGGTGTCGCGGTGCTTGCCTTCTGGGAATGGGCCGTGGCGCACTGGCAGGTGCCGCGTTTCGTTTTGCCCGCGCCGTCGGCCATCGCGCGCTCCTTCGTGGATGACCGCGCGCAACTGGCCGCCGCGACATGGACCACCTTCCGCATCGTGATCGAGGCATTCGTGCTCGCGCTGGTGACGGGCGTGGCGCTGGCGATCCTCTTCGCGCAAAGCCGCATCGTGGAGCTCGCGCTTTATCCCTACGCTGTCATCCTGCAGGTCACGCCGGTTGTAGCCATCGCGCCACTTCTCATTCTGTGGGTCGGCTATGAGAACATCGACCGCGCGCTGCTCATCCTTGCGTGGATCGTGGCGTTCTTTCCGATCCTCGCGAACACCACGCTCGGCTTGCGCTCCGCCGACCGCAACCTGATCGATCTCTTTCGCCTCTACGGCGCGTCGCGCTGGCAGATCCTGTGGAAGCTGGAATTGCCCGGCGCGCTGCCTTACCTGCTGGGCGCGATGAAGATCTCCGGCGGGTTGGCGCTGATCGGCGCGGTGGTGGCGGAGTTCGCCGCCGGCACCGGCACGGCCACCGGCCTCGGCTGGACCATCACCGAGGCGGGCAATCGCCTCCACATCGAGACGATGTTTGCGGCGCTGGCCATCCTGTCCATCCTGGGCGTGGCCATATTCTTCCTGCTTTCGGCGCTGGAATGGGCCCTTCTCCACCGCTGGCACGAGAGTGCCATTGCCCGGCAGGAGTGATTTCACATTCAAATTCCGTAATTATGACATATTTACACATCTCATATGTGATCTATTGAATTCGCGGGCCGGACTTGCGACTTTCTCTCCATGGCCGCGACCCCACCCCTCCAGGTTCTGACCGCAAACCGCCTGCGCGACGGCGACGTCGTCTATTGGCGCGGCGGTGCATGGGTGGACCATTTCGCCGACGCCGACGTGTTCGACGCCAAGCCCGCCGCCGACGCGGCGCTCGCCGCGGCGCAGGCCTTCGTCACCGGCCGCGTGGTCGTGAACCCCTATCTGTTCGGCGTGCGGCAGGAGAACGGCCGCGTCCGCGCCATCGAGGAACGCGAGATCGTGCGCAGCGAAGGCCCTTCCGTCCGCCGCGATCTCGGCAAGCAAGCCATGGACTCGTTCGATGTACAGATATGACGAGTTCGACGCGCAGTTCGTGCGCGAGCGCGTGGCGCAGTTCCGCTACCAGGTCGA
>DATIVW010000047.1:0-7578 GCA_035465595.1 Rhizomicrobium sp.
GTGCGCGAGCGCTTCAGAGGCAAGAAGCCCGAGGAGCCTGCCAAGGCGTAGACGCTAGTTCTGCGGTCCGGTCCTGCCGAAGCGCGCGGCGAGCGCGGGCAACAGGAACAGGTTCAGGATCGTGGAGCTGGCCAGGCCGCCGAGCACGGCAATCGCCATCGGCCCGCTGATCTCCTGCCCTGGCTGGTTGATCGCGATCGCGAGCGGCGCCAGGCCCATCGCGGTGAGGATCGCGGTCATCAGCACCGGCGCAAGGCGCTCATTCGCGCCGAAGATCAGCGTCGCGCCATCCCACGGCCGGCCTTCCTGCGTCACGAGCTGTTCATAATAGGAGAGAAGCAGAATGGCATTGCGCGCGCTGATGCCGAAGACGGTGACAAGCCCCACCAGCGCACCGAGCGAAAGCCCGATGCCGGCGTAGTAAATGGCGAGAATTCCGCCGATAAGGCTGAACGGGAGGTTGGCCATCACCAGCCACACATCGCCACGCCAGCGCAGCCCCACCAGAAGAATGACGAACACCAGCGCGAGCGCCAGCGCGGAATAGAAAACAAGTTCGAGGCGCGTGTGCTGCTCCGCCGAAGCCGCGCCGGAGAACTCCATATGCACGCCCGGCGGAATGATGCCGGCATTGGCGATGCGCTCGCTCGCTTCTGACACCACGCCTTGCAGCGAACGGTTGCTGACATTGAAGGTGATGGGCACGAAGCGCATGCCATTTTCGTGCAGGATGCTGTAGCGCCCTTCGCCCGGCGCGATCTTCGCTACGCTCGACAGCGGCACCGGGCCGAACGCGCCGCCAATGGTCAGATCGCGCAGCTGATTGGGCTGCTCGCGCCAGCTGTCCGAAAGCTGGATCAGCACATTCACCGTGGCCGTTCCGGCATAGGCCTCGCCGACCTGCGTGCCCGCATAGTCAGACGCCACCGTGTCGAGAACGTCCTGCGCTTTGAGGCCGGTAGCGGCGAGCGCGTTGGGGTCGGGTATCACATCCAGCACCGGCATGCGACTCTGGCGCTTGAACTGCAGATCGACAATGCCCCGTTCCGATGCAAGCACGCTCACGGTTTTCGATGCGGTGCTATCCAGCGTATCGAGATCATCACCGAACAACTTGATCGCGACTTGCGCGGTCTGGCCGGTCATCGTTTCGCTGATGCGATCGCCGAGAAACGTCACCACTTCACTCTGGACGCCCGGATAACGCCCGACGATCTGGCGAACCTGCGCTTCCGCCTTCGCCTGATCGACGGGCACATCCGGGCGCAGCTCCACCTGGAATTCGCTCTGGTGCGGACCGAACGTGTCGTCGGAATCTTCCGCGCGGCCGACCTGCTGCTCGACGGTGGCAACATAGGGCAGCGCCATAATGTCGGCGCTCATGCGCTTGCCCAGTGCGAGCATCTCATCGATGGACGTGCCCGGCAGCGTGCTGGTCACCTGCACGACCAGGTGGCCTTCGCGGAACTCCGGCAGGAAGGTGCCGCCCAGCGTGGAAAGTAGCCACAGTGAAGCCGCGAACGCCGCGCCGACCAATACCATCGGAATATAAGTGTGATCGTAGAAGAACTCGATCAGCCGTGCCTGAATACGTTTGAGCAAAACGATCCATCCCGCATCGACATGCGCGTCTTCGGGATAAAGCAGCAGCGCGGACAGTGCAGGCGTCGTCGTCAGCGCGACGACCAGCGAGGCCGCGACCGACAGCATGAAAGCCAGCGCCAGCGGACCGACGAAGCGGCCTTGTACGCTGGAAGACAGGAGTTCCGGCAGGAAAACGACGAGCACGACCAAGGTCGCGTAGAAGATGGGGCCATGCACTTCGAACGAAGCATTGCGGATAATATCGATGCGCGGCAGCGGCTCGCGCGCCTGCGCATTGTCGCGCAAGCGGCGCAGGATGTTCTCCACGCTTACCACCGCGTCGTCCACGAGCACGCCCAGCGCGACGATCAATCCACTGAGGGTCATCGTGTTCAGCGTGTAGCCAAAATGGCCGAGCACAGCGGTGGCGGCGAGCACGGACAATGGAATGGAAATGAAACTGATAATCGCCGAGCGCATGTCGCGAAGGAACGCGTACAGCGTGAAGAAAATCAGCAGCGCGGCGATCGCCATGGAGCGTTCCAGGCCACCCAGCGCGCGCTCAATGAAAGTCGCGGGCTGATGCAGGGTCGGATACAGCGTGATGCCCTGTGCCTTCAGGCTGGGTGCCAGCCCGTTCAGCGCTTTCTCAACGGCACGCGTCGTCGCCAGCGTATTTGCGCCGGACTGGCTGGAGACGGAGAACAGCACACCCGGCATGCCCTGGATCAACGCATCACCCGTGCGTTGCGCAGGTTTCTGTTCGATGGTCGCCACATCGCGCAGCCGCACCGGCGTTCCGTTGCGCACGCCGAGGATGCCATCGCCGATGATGCGCACATCCGGCGATGGCGTCGGCGTCTGGATAAGGACGCGCTGACCTTGCAGATCGATAAAACCTGCGCCACGCAAGGCCAACGCCGCCGGCGCCGCCTTGATGAGATCGGGGATCGAGAAGCCGTACGCGGTGAGCGTGTTGGGATCCGGCTGGATATGGATTTCGCGCACCGCGCCGCCGAAAATCTTCACCACGGCGACGCCGGGGAGCGCCAGAAGCCGAGGCTTGATCACATATTCGGCGATGTCGCGCAGTGCGTAGGGATCGATCTTGCTTGAGGTCATGCCGACTTTGAGGATGTCGCGCGTGCCCGGCGTCAGCGGTGAAAGCTGTGGCGTTCCCGCCTCGCTGGGAAGCTGCGAACGCACGGCGGCGATACGATCGGTGATATCCTGCCGCGCATTATAAAGATTGGCATTGCTCGCGAAAGCCACGGTGATGACGGACAAGCCCGGAATGGATTCGGAGCGCACGGTGGCAACACCGCTGGCGCCGTTCAGCGTCTTCTCGATGGGATGGGTGATGAGCTCTTCGATCTGCTCCGCCGTGAAGCCTGCCGCCTGCGTGTAGACCGTGACCTGTGACGGAGCGAATTCGGGGAATACGTCCAGCGGCGTGTTCCACGCGCCCCAGACCTCCAGCACGAGCGCGAGCACGCTCAGGATCACCGCTATATGGCGGCGGCGCACGCAAAGGGAGATGAGCCATTCCATCGTGGATCAGTAGCGCAAGGCGCTGGCGCCGAGTTCGCGCGCGAGCAGAAGCCCCGAGCCGCGCACGACGACAGACTGGCCGGGTTTCGCATTCACAAAATAGCCACTGCCCTGCGGATGGCTGAGGTCGATCTGCACGCGCTGGAACTGCCCCGGCGCGATCTGCAGATAGCACCAGGTCTTTTCTTCGCTCAGCACGACGGCATCCGATGGAATCTGCACGCCGTCCACCGCCGGCCCGATAGGCGACGCGACAAGCACATGCTCGCCCGATTGCAGATCGCTTTTGGAGATCAGCACGAAAAAACTGCGGCCGGGAATGGAGGGATCGGCGGGCGCGCTCCAGATGCGCTTCGACCTCCACCCGATCGGGTCCTGCTGTGCGCTCAAATGGGTGACGGAGATTTCCGCCGGCTGCGCGGCGGCGATCGCATCCAGCGGAAAGGTCGCACGCACGAGAACGACATTGCCGGATGTCAGATCACGCAGGATCGACGCATCGGCATGTTTGCCGCGCCATGGCAGTTGCGGACCGAACTGCACCACTTCCTGCCGCTGCGCCAGAAGCAGCGCCGCCTGATCCGTCGCCGCCTGTTTCTCCGCGGCATCGACGCTTTGCTTCGAAACCGCCCCGCCCTGCGCGAACAAGGCGCGCGCACGTTGCACATCGGCTTGGCTTTGACGAGCAGCAGCCGCGGCGGTTTCCACCGCAGCATCGGCCGTCGCCAGCGCGGTGAGATCGGACACGACACCATAACCATGAACGCGCGGCGTGTAGCGCGCAGGGTGGGGCGGCTGCACGCGAAGGCCCAAATGCGCAATGTCGCTCCCGGTCAGAACGATGATGCGTCCGGTTGCCGGTTTCGCGTCATGCGCCGCCACGCCCGCAAGCGCAGCGGGCGTGGCGAAAAGCGCGAAAGCGACCGCGAAGACGGCACGGAACCAGGACATCGAAAGCCGGAAAGCGAACCCCGGACTCTTCTACCTGCCCTCATCGGTTAATGGGGGTGAAGCTTGTGCAGAAGGTAAAGATCGGCCGCGTCTTACAAGACGTTAAGGTGTTAACGGCTCACGGCGCCAGAGTCGTTAAGATCGGTAGCCCGCGCTTCAATGTTAGCGTGACCGGCGTGCGCTCGGCGATATCGGCGAAACGCGCCCGTTGCTCCTCATTCAGCGCGCCTTCCAGGTGAAGAACACGGTCGACGCGCTCGTTCTTGTCGGCGTCGCGGGTGAAATGGAGTTCCACGGTCGCGCGCGTCAACGGCCACTGCTTGCGGTCGGCATACATCTTCAGCGTGATGGCGGTGCAGGCCGAAAGCGCCGCCAGCAGAAGATCGTAAGGCGCCGGTCCCGCGTCCGCGCCGCCATTGGACTGCGGCTCGTCGGCAACGATTGTGTGGCCGCCCGCGTCGATCGTCGTCGCGTAATGTGCCGTTTCGATTACCGCTTTCGCGCGCGCCATGTGCTTGTCCTCCGTCCGACGCGACCGTGAGCCTTCGCCGCGGCTTTGGCAATCTCGCCAACTCGACGCCGTTGCCGATCCCGATTACGATTCAGCAGAGCAGGAGATGGCGGCGCGGTGAGCACGGCGGAACGGACAAATCTGGGGCGACCCATTCAGGCGGCGCGCGATCATGTACGCGGCGGAAACGCGCAAGACCGCGTTGTCCGAATCGTGTCCTACAGCGATTTCCTTTGTCCCTTCTGCCGTCGCTTCCGCAATGTGTTGCTCAATCTGCGCCAGGCCTTTGGCGAACGCATGGAGTATGTATTCCGGCATTTCCCGAACGAGCGCATCCACCCAGGCGCCACCTTCGCGGCACGCGCCGCGGAAGCTGCGGCGAACCAGGGCAAGTTCTGGCAGATGCACGACCGCCTGTTCGAGGAACAGCCACCTTACGGCGAGGCGCGCATTCGCGAGATTGCGCGCGAGATCGGGCTCGACATGGACCGGTTCGAACGCGACCTCGCCGCGCCAGAGACTTTGGCGCGCGTCGACGACGATCTCGACGAAGCCCGCCGTAACGGCGTGAAGGGAACGCCGACGATCTTCATCGATGGCGTCCTCTATGATGGTGCGTGGGATTTCTTTTCGCTCGCCGATGCTTTCGAGCAGCCGGTGAGCGAGCGCATCCGCCGTTCCGCGCATGCCTTCGCCAGCCTGCCTGCATCCGGAGGTCTGGTTCTTCTCATCGCGGCGGCGCTGGCGCTGATCTGCGCGAACTCGCCCCTCGCCGGCTACTATCACACCTTCATCGAATCCAGTTTCGGCATCGGGCCGCCGGGTAGCGTACTGTCGCTCACCATCGGCGAATGGTTCTCCGAAGGCCTGCTGGCGGTGTTCTTCCTGCTGGTGGGATTGGAAATCCGCCGCGAAATGACGGCGGGCGCGCTGTCCGACCCGCGCGCGGCGCTGCTGCCGGTGATCGCGGCCATCGGCGGCGGCATCGCACCGGCGCTGATCTATCTGGCGATCAACCCCGGCCCTACCGCGCCGGGATGGTCCGTACCGACGGCGACCGACATTGCGTTCGTTCTTGGCGTTCTGGCTTTGCTGGGCGATCGCGTGCCCACGAGCCTGCGCGTGTTCATCGCGGCTTTCGCCGTGATGGACGACATCATATCGGTACTGACGCTGGCGATTTTCTATCCGCACAATTTCGAGGCGATATGGCTGCTCGCCGCGGCTGTGTCTATGCTCATCCTCTATGGATTCAATCGCAGCCATGTCTATGCGATCTGGCCCTACATGCTGACGAGCGCGGCACTGTGGTTCTTCCTGCACTCCGCGGGCGTGCATGGTGCATTGGCGGGCATCGTGCTCGCGGGCTTCCTGCCGACGCGGCCGACGCCGGATGCCGGCCCGCTGCTGGCGCAAGCCGCAAACGCCTTGGCCGCGCTGGAATATGCGCAAGCCGAAGACGAGGAGCTGGGGCACGGCAAGGAAGACGGCGACCCGGTTCTGGATTGGGCGAGTCGCAATCTCGCCGCTGCGAGCGAACGCCTGCTCTCTCCTGCTGACCGTATCGAGCGCGCCGTGTCGCCGTGGAGTTCGTATTTCGCCTTGCCACTGTTTGCCTTCTCCGCCGCCGGCGTGGGCTTTAATGCCGATTTTTCCGCGCCAGGGGCGTTGCCTGTCGTCATGGGTGTGATCCTTGGACTTGTCGTCGGCAAGCCGTTGGGAATCGGGCTGTTCTCGTTCGCCGCGACGAGAACCCGCATCGCGCGTCCGCCGAAAGGCGTGGATCTGCGCACATTCATCGGGGCAATCTGTCTGTGTGGCATCGGCGATACCGTGGCGTTGCTGATGGCCGATCAGGCCTTTCCGCACAATGACGACGCTGCCGTCGCCAAGATCGGCGTTTTGATCGGCTCGGCGCTGGCCGCTGCGTTGGGCGCGGCGATCATCGCCATCGGCAGCCGCGGCCAGACCTTCGAGACCGAGGAAACACCGGCCGCCGCCTAAATGTGGTGATGCACCTTCTCGGTCCGCGTCACGCGCTTTTCGAGCGCGCGCAGCAACACATAGAACACCGGTGTCAGGAACAGGCCGAAGAAGGTCACCCCCAGCATGCCGAAGAACACGGTGATGCCCATCGCGTGGCGCATCTCCGCGCCCGCGCCGGACGACAGCACCAGCGGCACCACACCCATGATGAAGGCGAAAGACGTCATCAGGATCGGGCGCAACCGAAGCCGCGCTGCTTCCATCGCGGCGTCCACGGTTGCCTTGCCGTGTATCTCCAGCTCGCGCGCGAACTCCACGATCAGGATGGCGTTCTTGCAGGCAAGGCCGATCAGCACGAAGAGACCGATCTGCGTGAAGATGTTGTTGTCGCCGCCCGTGATCCACACGCCGGTGATCGCCGAGAACAGGCACATTGGCACGATCAGGATGATCGCCAACGGCAGAAATAGGCTTTCGTACTGCGCTGCCAGCACCAGGAAAACGAGCAGCACGCAGAGCGGAAAGACCAGCAGCGCCGTGTTGCCGGCAAGGATCTGCTGATAGGTCAGGTCCGTCCATTCGAAACTCATGCCCTTGGGCAGATTGTCGGCGAGCAGCTTGGTGATCGCCGCCTGCGCCTGTCCGGTCGAGAAGCCGGGTGCAGGTGCGCCGTTCAGATCGGCGGCGCGATAGCCGTTGTAACGCATCGCGCTGTCCGGCCCTGTCGTTTCCTTTACCTGCACGAACGAACCGAACGGCACCATCTGCCCATCCGCATTGCGCGTCTCCAGACGCAGAATGTCATCCGGCTTGGAACGGAACGGCGTGTCCGCTTGCGCGATCACCTGATAGGTGCGGCCGAAACGGTTGAAGTCGTTCACATAGATGGAGCCCAGATAGGTCTGCATGGTATCGAATACGTCGGACACATCGACCCCAAGCTGCATCGCCTGCGTGCGGTTCACCTTCGCATAAAGCTGCGGTACGCCGATGTT
>DATIVW010000048.1:0-21631 GCA_035465595.1 Rhizomicrobium sp.
ACCTTCGGCCGTCATCCGCGGCTCGCGATCCTGGGCCCGCTGGAAGCCCGCCTGCAGAGTTACGACACCGTCGTTCTCGGCGGCTTGAACGAAGGCACATGGCCGCGCGCGGCAAATGTCGATCCCTGGCTGTCGCGCCCCATGCGCGACAAGCTCGGCCTCGAACAGCCGGAACGCGACATCGGCCTCTCGGCGCATGACTTCGCATCGCTCGCCGCAGGCCCGCGAGTCGTCCTCACCCGCGCGCTGAAATCCGAAGGCGCGCCCACCATCGCTTCGCGCTGGCTGCAAAGGCTTTGGCAGCTCACCGCCGGCCTTGGCGTGGTGAGGCAACTGGCGCCTGACATGCCGTATGAATATTTCGCCCGCGCACTCGGCGAGCCCGGTACACCCGCGGAGCGGATGAAACCGCCGCGACCCAAGCCGCCGCTCACGCAGCGCCCGAAGAAACTCTCCGTCACCGAGATCGAGACCTGGCTGCGCGATCCCTCTGCGATCTATGCGAAGCACGTGCTCGGCCTGCGTCCCCTCGATCCGCTGGATGCGGAGATCGGGCCCCTGGAGCGCGGCACCTCCGTGCACAAGGCGCTGGAAAAATTCATGGCGCAGTATCGCGACCATCTCCCCGAAGACGCGGCGCTACGGCTGATCGTGATTTCGCGTCAGGTATTCCGCGACGCCGGCATTCCGAAATCCGCACTCGCCGTGTGGCAGCCGCGCTTTATCCGCGCTGCACACTGGTTCACAGGCGAGGAGCGCAAGCGGCGTTCGAGCATCAAGGACATTTACCTGGAGATCGCCGGCCAGCGCGAATTTCCCGGCGGCTTCACCCTGCGTTGCCGCGCCGATCGCGTGGATGTGCTGCGCAACGGCGCTGCCGCGATCATCGACTACAAGACCGGCGCGCCGCCATCGCAGAAGCAGGTGAAGACGCTTTCGCCGCAGCTTCCACTGGAGGCCTCCATTCTCGCCGTGGGCGGCTTCGAGGACGTCGGTGCGCGCGAAGCCGATGAACTCATCTATATCCGTTTCTCCGGCGATGCGAATGCGGGCGAGATGAAGCCCCTCAAGGATGTGAAGACGCTCATCGCAAGTGCCGAAGCAGACCTCACCGATCTCATCGCCCTCTTCGCCGACGAGAACCACCCTTACCTCTCGCGCGTGCGTCCGTTCCGCGCCGACCAGCCGGGCGACTACGATCACCTGGCCCGCGTTCGCGAGTGGTCGCTCACCGGATGGGAGGGCGAACCGTGAGCGACTACAGCACCGACTGGAAAGTCGCCGCCGATCCGCAGAAGTCGGCATGGGTCTCCGCCAATGCCGGGGCCGGCAAGACGCATACGCTCGCCAACCGCGTGGCGCGGCTGCTGCTTGCCGATGCGACGCCCGCCAAGATTCTCTGCCTCACCTACACAAAGGCCGCCGCGGCGGAGATGCAGGGCCGGTTGTTTGAACAGCTCGGCCGCTGGTCGATGCTGGACGATACCGCGCTCACCAAGGCCATCGAAGACATCGGCGGTGCGACGCCAAACAAGAGAGGGCTGCGCGATGCCCGCCGCCTCTTCGCCCGCGCGCTCGAAACGCCGGGCGGCCTGAAGATCCAGACCATCCACGCCTTCTGCGAACGCCTGCTCTCGCGATTTCCGCTGGAAGCGGGCGTGCCGCCATCGTTCAAGGTGCTGGACGACCAGACCGCGCGTGAGCTTCTGGCCGAGGCCCGGGCGAAGATCCTGGAGCGCGCCGGAACAGGCGACGAGGCGCTGGCCAGGGCCGTCGGCCATCTCGTCACGCAAACGAGCGAAACGCGGCTGCACCAGATCCTGGACTCGGTGACCGGAAGCGATCGCCGCAAGCTGGAATTCTTCCTCGACGGCCTTGGTGGCGATGACGACGCACTGCGCCGCGCCGCCGAACGCGCCCATGGCGCCCATGAAGGCGAAACTTATGAGGGCGTCGCCAGCGACTTCTGCAACGCAATCGTCAAGGAAGAAGCGCACATCCGCGAGCTGATCGCGTGGCTCTCCGGCGGCAAGAAGACCGATGGCGAAACTGGCCTCGCACTAGCGCAGGCTCTGGAAATTGCGGATCCTGTCGCGCGGTTCGAGCTTCTGCGCGCAGCGCTGCTCACCCAGAAAGGCGAATTCTACAAAAGCTATGCGACCAAGGCGCTGGCAGACGCGCGGCCCGATCTTCTAAGCCGGCTCGTTGCGTTGGCCAACCGGATGCATGCCGCAACGGAGCGTTGCCGCGCCGCGCGGGCGGCGCAGCTGGGCCATGCCGCGCTGATCGTCGTGCGCGCGATGCGCGGCGTCTATGCCGCCGAGAAGCAGCTGCGCGGCGTGCTCGACTACGACGATCTCATCGCCAAAACCCTGGAGCTGTTGCACAACCGCCCGGATGCCGCGTGGGTCCTCTACAAGCTGGATGGCGGCCTCGACCACATCCTGATCGACGAAGCGCAGGACACCAGCCCCGAGCAGTGGAAGATCGTGCGGGCACTGACGGAGGAGATGTTCGCCGGCGAAGGGCGCGAGCGCGAACATGTGCGCACGATCTTCGCGGTGGGCGACGAGAAGCAGTCCATCTTCTCCTTCCAGGGTGCGGACCCGGAGGAATTCGAACGCAATCGCGAGTATTTCAAGTCGCGGGCAAAGAATTTTGTCGACGTTCGGCTGGAAACCTCGCGCCGTTCGGTGCCGGAAGTGCTCGGCTTCGTCGACAAGGTGTTCGAAGAAGACGCCGCGCGCGAAGGCTTGTCGCAAACCGCTATTATCCATCGTGCGCATCGCGCCGAAGCGAAGGGCCGCGTCGAGCTGTGGCCAACGCTGAAGCCCGTCAAGGGTCTGGAGCTGGACTACTACCGGCTCAAGCCGATCGACGTGGAATCCAGGACCAGTCCCGTCGCGCAACTCGCCGACCGCGTCGCCGAGCAGATCGCCGAATGGGTGACCACGCCCCGCTGCCTGCCCGGCCGCGACAAACCCATCCGCCCCGGCGACATCATGATCCTGATGCCGCGCCGCGAACCTTTCGCCAGCGAGATCATCCGCCGCCTGAAGGAGAACAAGATCCCGGTCGCGGGCGCGGACCGCATGAAACTCACCGAGCAGATCGCGGTGATGGACATGGTGGCGCTGGGCCGCTTCGTGCTGTTGCCGGAAGACGACCTCAACCTCGCCGCCCTGCTCCGCTCGCCGCTGATCGACATCAGCGAGGATCAATTGCGCGAGCTGGCCTACGGCCGCGAGGGCAAGCGGCTGTGGAGCGTGCTCACCGCGCGGCGCGCCGAAGCGCCTTGCGCGCGCGCGCATGAATTCCTCAGCGAGATTCTGGCGCGCGCCGATTACGCGCCGCCTTACGAGTTCTATTCCCATGCCCTGATTGCGAAGGACGCGCGGCGCAAGCTGCTTGCACGCCTCGGCCCGGAAGCGGCGGATGCGCTGGACGAGTTCGCGTCGCTCGCGCTCAACTATGAGCAGGCGAACACACCGTCGCTGGAAGGCTTCCTGCACTGGCTGGAACGCGGCGAAGCGGAGATCAAGCGCGACATGGATCGCGGACGCGACGAGGTGCGGGTGATGACGGTGCACGGCTCCAAGGGCCTCGAGGCCGACATCGTGATCCTGCCCGACACGACGGCGCTCGCGCAGGGCGCAGGCCGCCATGGCGAATTCATCTTCCGTCCGAATGGCGATGTCGTGTTCCCGTTGTCGAACGACGATGCGCCTGCCGCTGTGCGCGCGGCGAAAGCTGAAGCCGACGAAGCGGTGATGCGCGAGCGCCGCCGTCTTCTTTATGTCGCACTCACCCGCGCGAAAGAACGCCTGATCATCTGCGGCTTCGAGAACACGAAAGGCGTGGCCGAAGGCTCATGGTACGACCTCGCCGGCCGCGCGGCGCAGAAGATCGGCACGGAGGTCGCACATGGCGAGGAGAAAGGTTTCGCCATCGGCGAGGCGGACACGGAAGCCTTCGAGGGCGCTGAGGAGGAAGCCGCCGAAACCGTCGAACTGAAGGACTGGATGCGCAAGCCCGCGCCGGCGGAAATCGTGAAGCCGCGCCTCGTCCGCGCCTCCGATGCCGCGGGCCTCGAGGAACCGGCGATGCTGTCGCCGCTGAGCGACAGGAACGCCGGACGCTTCCAGCGCGGCAATCTCATCCATGGCCTGCTGGCGCGCCTGCCCGATGTTCCCGATGCCGCGCGCCGCGAAACCGCGCTGCGCTATCTGCGCGCGAACGGCGTGGACGATGCGGAGGCGGAACTGCTCGCAAATGAAACGCTCGCGGTGATCGGCGATGCGCAATTCGCCGCCGCCTTCGCGGCGAGCTCCCGCGCCGAGGTTGCGCTGGTCGCCGACCTGCCCGAACTGGGCGATGGCGCGCGCCTCAACGGCCGCATCGACCGCCTGGCGATCACAGACGACGAAATCCTTGTGGTGGATTTCAAGACCAATCGGCCGCCGCCGGACAGGCCGGAGAATGTGGCCACTGTCTACAAGGCGCAGATGGCGCTCTATAAAACCGCGCTGTCCAAGGTGTTTCCGGGCCGGCGAATCACATGCGCGCTTGTGTGGACCGACGGCCCGAGCCTGATGAAGCTGCCCGACGCCATGCTGGAGGCGGAAATCGGGGCTATTCGCGCGCGGCTTGATTCTCCCTCCTCCACCACTAAATATTGAGCAACCAGACATCTTCCAACCAAGGTTAGTTCCATGTCCGCACCGGTGAAAGTTTCCGACGCTTCCTTCCAGAATGACGTTCTCAATTCCAAGAAACCGGTAGTCGTGGATTTCTGGGCAGAATGGTGCGGGCCCTGCCGGATGATCGCGCCGGCGCTCGAGGAGCTTTCCAGCGAGCTCGGCGAGAAAGTCACCATCGCCAAGATCAACATCGACGAGAACCCCGGCGTGCCGCAAAAATACGGCGTGCGCGGCGTGCCGACCTTGATGATCTTCTCCCAGGGCCAGGTCGCAGCCACGAAAGTCGGCGCGCTGCCCAAGTCCAAGATCAAGGAATGGATCGAAGGTTCTATCGGCGCCGACGCCTCGCGCAAGGCCGTCTGATCTGTTCGCATCGAATTTGAAAGGGCCGTCACCCCGCGTGGCGGCCCTTTTTGCTTATAATCGGTGCGAAGGGATTCGCGCATGCACAAGAACCGGCTGGAAGCATTCAGCGACGGCGTGATCGCGATCATCATCACGATCATGGTTCTGGAGCTCAAGCGGCCGCCGGATGTCACGTTCTCCGCGCTTCTCGCAGTTCTGCCGCACATCGCGATCTACGCGCTCAGCTTCATCTATGTCGGCATCTACTGGAACAACCATCATCACATGTTCCAGGCGGTGAAGGGCGTGAGCGGCGCGATCCTCTGGGCCAATCTCCACCTGCTCTTCTGGCTGTCGCTGGTGCCGTTTACCGCCGCCTGGATGGGCGAGCACTACCACAGCGCATGGCCGGTCGTGGCCTATGGCGCGGTGCTGCTTCTGACCGGCGCGGCCTACATGATCCTCGCGCGGCTGCTGGTGCTGCATGAAGGGCCGCACTCGGTCATCGCCCGCGCCTTCGGGAGCGACCTCAAGACGCTTCTGTCGCTCCTGGCCTATCTCGCCGCCATTGCCGCCGCGTTCTTCGCGCCCGCCGTGTCGCTGGCGCTGTATGCGCTGGTGGCGCTGGCCTGGCTCATCCCGGATCGGCGGATCGAGCGCGCGATGGGAGAGGCGTAAGAACCGTCAGTAGTCGAAGCCGACGAACACGGCAGCCTCATCCACCGATTTGCGGCGCGACACGACGGCGTTCGCCGGGAAGCTGTCATCCGGATAGCCCATCGCGATGCAGATCATGATCACCTGGTCGTCCGGAATGCCGGCATGTTCGCGCACCACGAGCGACTGCATGATGCCCTGGCTGTTGATCACGCAGCCCAGCCCCCGCGACCACGCCGCGTTGACCAGCGCGTTGGCGATGGCGCCGCAATCGAACGGCGCGATGTCCCCGCCATGGATCGAGCGGTCATAGGTCACCACCACCGACACCGGCGCGTCGAACTGGCGGAAGCCGCGCAGCACCCAGTCCTGCCGCTTCTGCTTGTTGTCGCGCTCGATGTTCATGGCCGCGAACAGCTGCTTGGCGATCTCGATCTGGCGCTCGCGGTGCGCGCCTGCATATTCGCCGTGGCTGCGGAATTCGCGCGACGACGGCACGCCCGCGAGATTGCGCTCGGTGTTGCCCGCGCGGATGCGGTTCAGCGGCGCTCCGGCGACCACGTAGAAATTCCACGGCTGCGTGTTGAGCGACGACGGCGCCCGCATGGCGATCTCGATGACCTCCCGGATCAGGGCCTTGGGCACGGGATCGGACTTGTAGCCGCGGATGCTGCGGCGCCCCAATACGACGTCATCGAACTGCACGGGTGATTCCTTTTCGCGGGTTGCCTGCGGCGCGGAACTTACCCCTTTCCGCCGCGTGCGGGACAACAGGCGTTTTTGGGAAGGACGTCCCTGCTTTCGGCGCCGCCTCCGCCGCGTCATGCCTCTTTCCCGCTTTTGTTATGGGGTCAAACTAGTGACACCGAGGCTAGGCTTTCCCAAGTAAATCCCGGAGGTCCCTCATGAAATCCATCCTTCTGCTCGCATCCGCTGCAATCCTCGCCGCCGCCCCGGCGCTGGCGGGCGAGACGATCAATGTCGGCCCCTTCCGCTCCGTGGAACTCAAGGGCGGCGGCCATGTCACCATCCATCGCGGCGATGCCCAGCGCGTCGTGATGACCGCCGGCAACACGCGCTACACCAGCTTCCGCATCGAGGACGGCGACAAGCTCGTCATCGACGCCTGCGACAGCGGTTGCCCGAACGGGCAATACGATCTGGCCATCGACATCGCCACGCCGGACATCCGGGGCGTGGCCATCGAGGGCGGCGGCGAGATTGACGGTAGTGCCGACCTTCCGACGAAGCATCTCGCCGCCGCGGTCGAAGGCGGCGGGCACATCGACATGCGCGCGGTCCATGCGAACTCGGTGGACGCAGCCGTGAATGGTGGAGGCCACATCCTGGTCTATGCCGACAAGGATCTGCGCGCCGGGGTGAGCGGCGGCGGGCGCATCCAGTATTGGGGCAATCCGCATGTCGAATCCGCCATCTCCGGCGGCGGCGATGTCCGGCAGGGAAGTTGAACTGGGAGCTGACGTCATGAAACTCGCAATCGCATCGGCCGCAGCAGTCATTGCCCTCGCCGCGCCCGCCTTCGCCGATCAGACGATCGCCGTCGCGCCGTTCAATGCCGTCGAGGCCTCGGACGGCGCACATGTCATCATCCGCCATGGCAACCGCCAGCAGGTGACGATGGTCGAAGGCTCGACCGAATATTCGCGCTTCGAAGTGCGCGACGGCGTCCTGCATCTCGTCGCCTGCCAGGGCTGGCACTGCCCGTGGAACTACAAGTTCAAGGTCGAGGTGACGATGCCGCAGATCAATGCCATCGATGCGTCCGACGGCGCCTATATCGAAACGCAGGGGTCTTTCCCCGCCCAGCACGATCTCGCGGTGAAGGCGACGGACGGCGGCAACATCGACGCGCGGGCACTAGCGGCGGCGAATGTGAACGCCCATGCCAGCGACGGCGGCAATTTGAAGATCCATCCGCGCCAGTCGATGAAGGCGCATGCCGATGACGGCGGGAACATCGACTACTGGGGCAATCCCACGATCACCACCCTCATCGCCGAAGACGGCGGCAACGTCCACAGCGAGGATTGAGACATGCGAGACATTCTTCTTCCCGCCCTCGCCGCCTTCGCGCTCGCCACGGGAGCCGCAACGGCGGACACCACGGTGCCGGTCAGGCAATTTCATTCGGTGACTATCGAAGGCATGGGGCACCTCACCTTCGTGCACGGCGCGCAGCAGCGCGTGGTGCTCAAGCGCGGCGACATCGGCAACACGAAAGTCTATGTGAAGGACGGCGACCTCGTCTTCAAATCCTGTCCCGGCAAGGGCTGGTTCGGCTGGAACGACTCCTGCCCGATGGGCTACGAGCTCGAAGTCGAAGTGACGACGCCGTCACTGACGGGCGTCGAGATCGACGGCAGCGGCAAGATCGACGCGCAAGGCGGCTTCCCGCAGCAACAGAAGCTGGCCATCGAGATCAACGGCAGCGGCAACGTCGACCTGATGGACATGCCCGCCGCCGTCACCGACGTCGCCATCCACGGCAGCGGCAAGGTGCATGTGAATACGCAGCGCGACCTGGACGTGGAGATCGCCGGCTCGGGCTCGGTCGTCTATGGCGGCAACCCGCATATCAGCCAGACGATCATGGGCAGCGGCGAAGTCAAAAGCGCGAAATAACGCTGAGGCTTGTGGAGGGCCTGCCCTCCGAAGCTTCAGCGCAGGAGGGCGAGGACGGCCCGGAGGCAACTCCGGGCCGTTTTGGTTTTGCAGCATTGAACCCCAATAGGGCGCATGCTGCTGCCATTTCCTGACAGCAGCGTGGACCGCGCCCCATTCCCGTTCCTGCGCGAGCGCCTACAATAGGGCGTCATCGCGAAGGAACGGAACATGGCACGCATCAACTACGTCGAACTGCCGTCGAAGAATTTCGCCGCAGCGAAAGAATTCTACGCGCAGGTCTTCGGCTGGAAGCTCACCGATTTCGGGCCGACCTATGCCGCCACGATGACCGGCGATGTGGACATCGGCCTGCAGGGCGACATTCCGGAGGCCACCGCCGCGCCGCTGGTGGTGATCGACGTCGACAATCTCGAATCCACGCTCGCGGACGTTCGCAAAGCCGGAGCCACTGTCACAAAACCGATTTTCGCCTTTCCCGGCGGACGGCGGTTCCACTTCAGGGATCCGGGCGGCAACGAACTGGCCTGCGTGAAGGCGGATTAGGGCGTATCATGCCGAACGAGGATCGGAACACATCCTTCAAATTCGGCGTTTTACTCATAAGCGGAGCGCGACATGGCCAGGTTCAGGAAAGGCGATCACGTCAGTTGGAACTCCGAGGCCGGCCGGGTGACGGGGCGGATCATTGCGATCCACGAGCGGGACTTCGATTACAAGGGTCACACGCACCGCGCGTCGAAAGATGCGCCGCAATATGAAATACAAAGCGACAAGAGCGACCATATCGCCGCCCATAAGGAAGATGTCCTGAGGAAGATCGGAGACTAGACGGCGCCATCCATGCATTCCGCCGAAAATCTGCCGGTCTTCACCATTGGCCACTCCAACCGCACGATAAGCGCATTCGTCGACCTGTTGCGCGCGGGCGCAGTGCAACATGTCGTCGATATCCGGCGCTTTCCCCGGTCGCGCGCCAATCCCGGCTACAATGCGGACATCCTCCCGGACGAACTTGCGCGCTACGGCATTTCCCATGCGCGCATCGAAGAGCTCGGCGGCCGGCGAGCGCACGCCAAGGACGTGCCGCCGGAGGTCAATGCTTTCTGGATCAACCGCAGCTTCCACAATTATGCGGACTATGCGCTGTCCGCGTCATTCCGCTCCGGCCTTGACGATCTTCTGGAGATGGCAAAGGCGCGCCGCACCGGAATCATGTGCGCCGAGGCGCTGTGGTGGCGCTGCCACCGCCGCATCGTGGCGGATTATCTGATGAACGCGGGACGAGCGGTGTTTCATCTCATGGCGGTGGATAAGGTGACGCCAGCCGCGATGACCGGCGCCGCCGTGCCCGCCGAAGATGGGCTGCGATATCCCGCGAGCCGCGGCGCCACCCCTCCCGCTTCGCAGGGCAGGAAAGTCTAAGAATTCTCCGCGAGCACACGGCCTGCGAGATACAGCGAGCCGCAGATCAGGATGCGCGGCGCCGGATCGCTCGGATGCGCGCGCGCCCAGGCATCCACCTGCATCATCGCGTCTTCCATGTCGTCGGCCGGCGTGGCGTTGAGGCCCACGCTGCGCGCCGCGTCATACAACTCGCCCGCGCCGCGCGACGCCGGCTCGCCGTCGATCGGCACCGTCGTCACATGTCGCGCAAGGCCGCCGAACGGTTCCAGGAACCCACGCGCGTCTTTCGTCTTGAGCATGCCGCAGATCAGATAAAGCGGCTTGGGAGACCGCTCTTCCAGATCCGCCAATGCGCGCGACACGGCAGCGGCGCCGTGCGGATTGTGCCCGCCGTCGAGCCACACTTCCGCATCGGTGGGCGCCAGTGCGACGAGCGGCCCCTTGGTCAGGCGCTGCAGGCGCGCTGGCCATTGAACGGTGCGCAATCCGGTTTCGATTGCCGTGTCTACGGCCCATCCGGGGCCCGCATGGCGCAGCGCGGCGATGGCCGTGGCCGCATTCTCGATCTGGTGCTGGCCGATCAGCCTGGGCAGCGGCAGGTCGAGCAATCCCATCTCGTCCTGGTAAGTCATGCGCCCGTGCTCGGAATGGCAGAAGAAATCCTGCCCATAAACGAACACCGGTGCGTTCAGCGCATCGGCCCGGCGCACAATGACGTCGCGCGGAACATCGTCCTGATTGCCGACAACGAGCGGCACGCCGCGCTTGACGATCCCGGCCTTCTCCGCCGCGATGCTGGCAATGTTGGTGCCGAGGAATTCGGCGTGATCGAGACCGATGGGCGTGATCACCGTCATCAGCGGCTTGGCGATGACGTTGGTGGCGTCGTATTTGCCGCCGAGCCCCACTTCCAGCACCAGCGCATCTGCGGGATGGCGCGAGAAGGCAAGGAACGCCGCGCACATCGCGATCTCGAAGAAGGTGATCTCCTTTCCGTCGTTCACCCGTTCGCATTCTTCCAGGACGTCTGCGAGCTCCTCGTCGGAGATCAGGTTGCCCGCGATTCGGACGCGCTCGTTGAAGCGCACCAGATGCGGCGAGGTGTAGACGTGGACCTTCCGGCCGCTGGCCTCCAGCATCGATCGCAGGAAAGCACAGGTGCTGCCCTTCCCGTTCGTGCCGGCGACGTGGAATACCGGCGGCATCTTCTTCTCGGGATTGCCGAGATCGGCCAGCAGGCGCTCGATGCGCTCCAGCTTGAAGTCGATGCCCTTGGGATGGATGTGAAGCAGGCGGTCGAGAATGGCATCGCTGCGGGACGCAGCAACGCTCATATCTTCGCTCCGGGCTTGATCGCCGGTTCCACGGATTTCACGGGCGTCGCCTCGATCACCGCGGGCGCGGTGAGCGCGCGGCTGCGCGGGCGCGGCTTCTTCATCAGCATATGCACGATGCTGGAAAGTGTGGCGCGCAACTCGTGGCGATGGGTCACCATGTCCACGATGCCGTGGTCGAGCAGGAATTCCGCCTTCTGGAATCCTTCCGGCAGTTTCTCGCGGATGGTCTGTTCGATGACGCGCTGGCCGCTGAAGCCGATGCGGGCGCCGGGTTCGGCGATATGGACGTCGCCCAGCATCGCATAGCTCGCGCTGACGCCGCCGAAGGTGGGATCGGTCAGCACGACGATGTAAGGCAGGCCCGCATCGTTCAGCATCTGCACGCCGATCGTCACGCGCGGCATCTGCATCAGGGAGAGCAGTCCTTCCTGCATGCGCGCGCCGCCGGAGGAGACGAAAAGGATGAAGGGCCGCTTCTCTTCGACGGCGGCCATCATTGCAAGCACCAGTGCTTCGCCTACGCCCATGCCAAGCGAGCCACCTAGGAAGTCGAAAGGCTGCACCGCCACCATCACCGGCATGCCGTCCAGCGTGCCGCGCGCGGCCTGCAGCGCTTCCTGCCGGCCGGTCTTGGCGCGGGTGTATTTCATCTCGTCGGCGTATTTCTTCTCGCCGCGGAATTTCAGCGGATCGGCCGGAACGGAGGGGGCAGGCATCTCTTCATAGACACCGGCATCGAACAGTGCCGCGAAGCGCTCCTTCGCCGCAATGCGCATGTGATGGCCACAGCTGGGGCACACGTTCTGCGCCGCCTCGAGGTCGCGGTGGAAGATCATCTCCCCGCAGGCGGAGCATTTCTTCCAGAGGTTCTCGGGCGTGTCCGGCTTGGCGCCCATCAGGCTCTTGATACGTGGGCGGACGAAATTGGCGATCCAGTTCATGGGTCCAACCTAGCACAACTTATCCGCGGGCCGCATGTACGGAATCGGCGAGGGATTTGCAGAATTCGGCAACATCTTTAACCAAGTCCGAGGCCTTTGCGCCATTTGCGGAAAGCTCCGCGATCCGGGACACGATGGCCGATCCGACCACCGCTCCGCTGGCGATACGCGCAATCTGCCCTGCCTGTTCCGGGGTTCGAATTCCGAAGCCCACGCAGCAGGGCAACGGGCTGGCCGAACGGATTCGCTTGAGGGCCGCGGCGACGTCCGAGGCATCGAAGGTCTTGGTGCCGGTCACGCCCGCGACCGAGACGTAATAGAGAAAGCCGCTCGCGCCGGTGAGCACCGTCTTAAGGCGATGGTCGTCGGTGGTGGGCGCCAGAAGCCGGACGATGTCGATGCCGTGTTCGTTGGCGGGAACGCGCAGCACCTCATCCTCTTCCGGCGGAAGATCGACGGTGATGAGGCCATCGACTCCGGCTGCCGCCGCATCGCGCGCGAACTTCGCGGTGCCGTAGTGGTGGATGGGGTTGTAGTAGCCCATCAGGATGATCGGCGTCTTCTGATCGACCTTGCGGAATTTGCGGACCATGTCGAGCGTCTTGTGCATGTTGGCGCCGGACTTCAGCGCCCGCAGCGACGAGGCCTGCACCGCCGGACCGTCGGCCATCGGATCGGAGAACGGCATGCCAAGCTCGATAAGATCGGCGCCAATCGCGGGAAGCTTCTCCATCAGCGCGAACGATGTTTCGGGATCGGGATCGCCGGCTGTGATGAATGGCACGAAGGCGGCGCGGCCGGCCTTCTTCAGTTCGGCGAAGCGGGCTTCGATGCGGCTCATATCTTCACACCGAGATGGGCGGCGGCGGTGAAGACATCCTTGTCGCCGCGGCCCGACAGCGTGACCGCGATCGCCGCGTCCTTCGGCATGGTCGGCGCGATGCGCATCACATGGGCCAGCGCATGCGCCGACTCCAGTGCCGGGATGATGCCCTCGACCCTGGAAAGCATGGTGAAGGCGTCCATCGCCTCCTTGTCGGTGGCAGAGAAATACTTCACCCGGCCCTGGTCCTTGAGCCAGGAATGCTCCGGGCCGACGCCGGGATAGTCGAGACCGGCGGAAATGGAATGCGCTTCCTCGATCTGTCCGTCGTCGTCCTGCAGAAGATAGGAACGCGAGCCATGCAGCACACCCGGCGTGCCCTTGGTCAGCGTGGCGGCCTGGCGATGCGTGTTCACGCCCTCGCCCGCCGCTTCGACGCCATGGATCTCGACCGTACTGTCATCGAGGAAAGGATGGAACGTCCCGATGGCGTTCGATCCGCCGCCGACGCAGGCGACGACAAGATCAGGAAGTTTCTTCTCGGCGTCCATCATCTGCGCCCTGATCTCCTCGCCGATGACGCATTGGAAATCGCGCACCATCATCGGATAGGGATGCATGCCCGCCGCCGACCCGATGATGTAGAAGGTATCGTGAACGTTCGCGACCCAGTCGCGGATCGCTTCGTTCATCGCGTCCTTGAGCGTGCGCGAGCCGGAGGTGACCGGCCGCACTTCCGCGCCGAGCAGGTTCATGCGGAACACGTTCGGCTTCTGCCGCTCGATATCCACTTCACCCATATAAACGATGCAAGGCAGCCCAAACCGTGCCGCCACCGTCGCGGTCGCCACGCCGTGCTGGCCCGCGCCTGTTTCCGCGATGATGCGCGTCTTGCCCATGCGCAGCGCGAGCAGGATCTGTCCCAGGCAATTGTTGATCTTGTGCGCGCCGGTGTGGTTCAGGTCCTCGCGTTTGAGATAGATCTTCGCGCCGCCCAGATGCTGCGTGAGGCGTTCGGCGTAGTAGAGCGGGTTGGGACGGCCGACATAATGCTTGAGCAGATCGCCGAGTTCGGCCTGGAACTTCGGATCGTTCTTAGCTTCGCCGTAAGCCTTCTCGAGATCGAGCACGAGCGGCATCAACGTCTCGGCCACGAAGCGACCGCCATAGGCACCGAAATGGCCGTTGGCATCGGGGCCGGTGCGCAACGAGTTGGGACGCGTATTCATGACTGGCTGCTCGCAACTGTTGCGGTGCGTACGCCTTCAACGAAGGCACGGATCAGTTCTGCGCTCTTCTGTCCCGGCGCGATTTCCACCCCCGACGACACATCCACGCCCGGCGCGCCGCTGATCGAAATGGCTCGCGCGACATTCTCCGGGTTTAGGCCGCCGGCGAGCAGCCAGGGCCGCGCGAAGTGCGAATTGCGAAGGATCTGCCAATCGAACGCCACGCCATGTCCACCCGGCGTGACGGCGCCGGCAGGCGGCTTGGCGTCGAACAGGAACATCTCGGCGACGTCATCGTATGCGGATACATTCGCAAGATCGGCTGCCTCGGCAATGCCGAAGGCCTTGATCGCGGGGATGCGAAAGCGGGAAACGATCTCGGAGACCCGCGCCGGCGTTTCGCGTCCGTGCAGCTGCAGAAAGTCCGGCGCGATATCGCGCGCGACCGCCGCGACCTCGTCGTCGGAAGCATCGACCAGGAGCGCCGTGATCCGGATGCGCCCGCGCAAGTGCCGCGCAATCGCCGCGGAGCGCTCCAGCCCGACATATCGATGGCTGGCTTTCTGCAAGATCAGTCCGGCGAAATCCGCGCCCGCGCGTGCCGCCGCGTCGGCGGATTCCACGCTGTTTATGCCGCAGATTTTCACCTGGATGGACATGGCTGGCGCTTATCGCCGCCGCCGGACCTGAAAGCAAGGCACGGCTGTTTACAGCCTAAATCCAGCCGGCCAGGCCTTCGCGTTCATGCGTCGCGCGATAGGACGGCAGGCTCCGCACCCGCTCCACATAGCGCTTTATGTGCGGCCATGCCGCAGCGTTCCTGGGCATGTTGCGCGACCAGCGCGCAAGCATCCCCGTCAGGAAATCCACGGTCGTCAGGTGCGCTCCCATCATGTAGGGGCGGCCGTCCGACAGCAGCGCGTCGACACGGTCCCAGACCTTCTCGATGCGCACGCGCGCCTGCGCCTGCGTCGCTTCGGTGTTCTCCGGCCCCGCCCCTTCATCGGCGTAGAACCATAGCCGGAAGGCCGGCATCAGCGTGTTGGCGAGATAGACCATCCATTGCAGATAGGCCGCGCGATCCGGAGCGTCCGCCGCTGGCGCCAGTTTCGCCTCGGGGTGCCGTTCAGCCAGGATCATCAGGAGCGCAGCCGCTTCGCCATAAGCGACGCCGTCAATCACGAGCGCAGGCACATGGCCCGTCGGGTTGACCTTCAGATATTCGGGTTTTTTCTGGTCACCTTTTTCGAAGTCCAGCGATACGAACTCGAACGGCACGCCCAGTTCCAGCAGCATCCAGTGAACGCACAAGCTGGCCGTGCCGGGCGATCCGTAAAGCTTATAGGTCACGCGGGCGCCTTGAGATCGTCCGCAATTGCCTTCGCGGCCACGCCGGGATCGTTCGCGGCGACGATGGGACGGCCGATGACAAGAATGTCGGCGCCCGCTTTCATCGCATCGGCGGGCGTCATCACACGCTTCTGGTCGGCCAGATCGGCGCCCGCGGGACGGATGCCGGGCACGACCAGCATGAAGCCGTCGCCCAACGCCTTGCGCAGCGGCGCAATCTCATGCGCGCTGCATACCACGCCATCGAGACCGGATTTTTTCGCAAGCTCTGCAAGCCTCAGCACCTGATCGCGCGCGGGTTTCTTCTGACCCACCGCGTCGAGATCGCTGTCTTCGAGGCTGGTCAGCACCGTCACGGCAATGATCTTCACCTTCGGATCGACCGAAGCGGCAGCTTCCCTGGCGGCGCGCATCATCGCTTCGCCGCCGGATGCATGAATATTGAAGATGGAAATCCCAAGCGATGCGATCGCTTTCGACGCGCCGGCGACCGTGTTTGGAATGTCGTGGAACTTCGTGTCGGCAAAGACAGGTGCGCCGAGCGCGGCGATTTGGCGGACCGCGTCCGGACCGAGCGCCGTGATGAACTCCAGGCCCACCTTGAGCCCTCCGACATGCGGGCGAATGGATTTTGCAATCTCGAGCGCGCGGGGAAGATCGGGCGTGTCGAGAGCGGCGAAGATCGGGTTCTGGAATCGCATCGCGCTCATCGAGGGGCGGTCTTAATGAGAGACCGCCGCGGTCGCAAGCCGCTTATTCTTACTGTGTGTTACGGACTTGCGTGACCGTTGCCATTCAGCCGTTCGCGCAATTCCTTGCCGGTTCGAAAGAACGGCGCGCGCTTTTCGTCGACGGAAACAGGCTCGCCCGTCCGCGGATTGCGGCCCATGCGCGACGGACGAACCTTCACGGAAAAAGCGCCGAAGCCGCGCAATTCCACGCGATGGCCTTCCGCCAAGGCCTTGGTGATCGCGTCGAGCATCGTGGTCACGATCCGCTCGACGTCGCGGTGGTATAAGTGTGGATAGCGCTGCGCCAGGCGCGCAACCAATTCTGACTTGATCATCCCCTGCCCCCGCGGGCGTCCGAAAAACCGGTTCGGACTCGGCCCTCCCCGGACTGGGTTAACCCTCTCACGGGGTCTGGAAATCGTCAATTCCCATCAAGCGAACCACTTGAAGGAAAAGCGCTTTTTTCAAGAGACGTGGCCGAAATCCCGCAAAACTTTACAGTTTGCCCCGCCTGAAGGGCGGCCTACCCAGCCTCGGCGGCGAGCGCGCAGAGGCCAACCAGGGTCTGTGGGAGTACCCAACCCTCGGTTTCAACGACACGGCCCTGCACCAAATCTTCGCCCAGAACCGCAGCCAGCGGTTTTTTTCCGATTTGCGCCCGCAGCTCCCGCGCCGCATCCGGCAGCCGGAAGGCCCGGTCGGTGGCTACCACGGCCCGTCCCACCGTCACCGCATCGCCCCGATCCGACAGAAGGGAGATGAGATCGTCATAGGGGCCTGGGTGGGGGCGATAGCCGAAGAGATGGGAGGCTTCGTGGACAATGCCTCCAACGGCTCCGACGCCTGCCAGCGCCCCCAGAGCGGCCAGCACCGGGCGGCGCGCGATGGCGCTTTTCCAGTCATCGCTCATCGAAATAGTCCCTTCAGGTGGCCCGCGAGACGCAAGGTGACGGCAAGCAGGTTCAGCGTCGGGTTGGATGCGCCGCAGGTCGGGAACACGGAACTTCCCGCGATGAACAGATTGCCGATACCATGGACTTTCAAATTTGCGTCCACGACGCCCTGCCTGGGGTCGACATGCATGCGCGTCGTGCCGATGTGATGGTTGCCCCAATCCATCGTTTCCAGCCAGCTCTCCCGCGACTTGCGATCGAGGTGGATCATGCCGACGCGCGCAGCGAGAAGCTGGCGGCCCAGCTCCTTCATCGTATCGCGGTAGAGCGCGAAGTCTTCATCATAGATCGTCATGTGAAGATTGAGCCGGGGCATGCCCAGTGCATCGCGCTTGTCCGTAAGGGTGAAGCGGCGGTCGGGATCCGGTTTCAGCTCCATGCCACAACCCAGCGAATATGCCTTGGCGCCACTGGCATCTACGCCAAGCGCCGCAGCCGTCGCGGCGACTGCGGCCTGGCCAAACGCATCAAGATCGACGGGGTTTTCGACGGTGGTGAGCGAACCCATCACGTGGCTTTTGCGCTTGTAGTCTTCCGACGGCGCGAAGGTCGCACGGAAGATGGCATCCGCGCCCTGGCGATTGTCCGTATAGTAAGGTGCAAGCGCCCCGCCGAACACGACCAGCTTCGCCGTCTGACGCGGGATGGGGTTGTCCATGAAGTAGCGGCCGACGAGGCCGTATCCGTTGCCGACGCCCTGTTTCATGACGCCATTCGACGCCAGAAGGATCCTGGCGTTCTCGATGCCGCCCGTCGCCAGCACGACATGCCTGGCTTTCACTTTGAACTTGCGGCCGGTCAGCGTCGCCACATCGAGATGGTCGACGCTGCCCGCGTCCTGCGCGAGCGCGATGTTGGTTACGTTCGCGTGGAGCATCAGCTTTAGATTCGGCAAGCGCTTCAGATCATCCGCATAACGCTCGCCGAAATTGGTGGGCAACACCGAGCCGCGCATCTTGCTGAATTCGAACCAGCTCGTGTAAACGCCGCCCGCCCCAAGCGCGATCGGGTCACCGTATTGATCCCGCCACGGCTTGGTATTGGCGCCATAGTTGAATCCTCCCGCCTCGACCAACGCCTGAGCACGCGCGAAATGCGGCTCGATCTCCGACTTAGGGAACGGCCAGCCCGAATTGGGAACCCACGAGCGCGCTTCGAAGTCGGTCACATCGAGCGGACGGCACCAGCCGCCCCAGTGATTTGTGCTGCCGCCGAGATATCTCTGGCGCGTAGCGTCCAACGGCGTGTAGCGCACGCCGGTCTGCGTCCCGTCGTAGAGAGCCTGCGTCTTGTCGTCGAAGCTGGTGCCGCCGCTTTCCAGCATGAGAATGCGAACCGGCATTTCGGCGAGCGCAAGCGCCAGCGTTATCCCGGCAGGTCCACCACCGATGATCGCCAGATCCGTTTCGAGAGTAGAACCCGCTGGAACGGCGCGGGCGTCGGAAAACGCGCTCAAAACAGGCCTTTCAGCAAGCGGCAGGACAGTCGAACACTACCGCCGCGGGAGAAGTCCTGTCTTGTCGGAATTGTCGCAAATAGGCAAGGCAGCGGAGAGGTTGGCTCGCCTGCCGGCTGACGTTCGCAGCATCTCCCTGCGCACTATCGCGCTTCGGGAGATCACCCTTCGCTGTTGCGCGGCGTAGGATGGTGGAGCCAAGCGGGATCGAACCGCTGACCTCCTGCATGCCATGCAGGCGCTCTCCCAGCTGAGCTATGGCCCCAATCTCTGCTTCTCCAGTCTGGGGACCGGAGCCGAACCTTAGCGTTCGTCCTTTTCGATGTCAGCGTCGATGATACCGCTGACGTCGTCGTTCTCGTCTTCTTCTTCCTCGAGGAGACTGTCGTCTTCCTCTTCGTCGTCGCCGAGGTCTTCATCGTCGATATCGATGTCGGCCTCGTCTGCGTCGACGACCGACATGCCAGCGCCTTCGGCTTCCGTTTCCGTGTCGGCAGTCTCTTCTTCTTCGTCTTCGTCGTCGCCGGTAGCCACGATCAGCGGCGCTTCCTCGACTTCGGCCTCGTCTTCAGCCTCTTCGGCCTCGATGTCCTCGTTCTCGTTCTCATCCTCCTCGTCGTCATCGCGCTCGATGACGGCGGCGGGCGCGGCGGGCTCGGGCGTGCGCGGGCGGCGCTGCTTGTAGAGCGACTCGGGCTCGAAGCTGAATTCGCACTTCGGGCACTCGATGGGACGTTTCTGAAGGTCGTAAAAACGCGCGCCGCACGAGGGGCACACGCGCTTAATTCCCAGATCAGCCTTGACCAAAGTTACACTTCCCGCGTTCAGTCCGGTTTCGGAGGCCGGGTCGTTTGCCACTTATCGGCCCCCCTGTCAAAGGCCGAAATTTGCCCATGAACACCCCTCCCATCGCACGGCCTTTGAGCGCCCGCCGGGCGGGCCCTTTGCGAGGAATCGCGCAGGTTCCCGGCGACAAATCCATCTCCCACCGGGCGCTGATCCTGGGTGCTTTGGCAGTCGGCGAGACCCGCATCACCGGCCTCCTGGAAGCCGAAGACGTCCTGAACACCGCCAAGGTCATGCGCCAGTTCGGTGCGACCGTGTCGCGCGAAGGCGACGGGCTTTGGCGTGTCTGGGGGATGGGAGTCGGAGGCTGGAGCCAGCCGGAACAAGACCTCGATTTCGGAAATTCCGGTACCGGATCGCGCCTGGTGATGGGCGCCATGGCTACGACTCCGATCACGGCGGTCTTTACCGGCGATGCCAGCCTTCGCAGCCGGCCCATGAAACGCGTCCTCGAGCCGCTTGAGAAATTCGGCGCAACCTGGGAATCCGCGGAAGGCGGCCGCATGCCGGTAACGCTTCACGGCACCGCCCGCCCCATCTGCATCGACTACGACGTGAAGGTCGCCTCCGCGCAGGTGAAGTCCGCACTGTTGCTGGCCGCGCTCAACGCACCGGGGCGCACGCGCATCACGCAGGCATCGCTGACGCGCGATCATACCGAGAAAATGCTCAAGGCGTTCGGCGCCGATGTTTCCGTCGAGCCCCTGAGGACCGGCGAAGCGATTCACCTGCTGGGTGAAATCGAATTGAAGCCCTGCCCCGTCGATGTGCCGCGCGATCCTTCGTCGGCAGCGTTTGCCCTGGTTGCGGCGCTCATCGTCCCCGACTCGGAAGTTTCCATCCCCGGCGTGCTTCTGAATGCGCGCCGCATAGGCCTGATCGACACGCTGCGGGAAATGGGCGCCAATATCGAAATCCGGAATGCCTGCGAAAGCGGCGGCGAGAAGATCGGCGACCTTCTGGTGAAGAGTTCATCGCTCAAGGGTGTGGACGTGCCGCCCACACGCGCCCCGGCGATGATCGATGAATATCCGATCCTGGCAATCGCCGCTGCATTCGCAGAAGGCCGCACCACGATGCGCGGCCTTGAAGAGTTGCGCGTCAAGGAAAGCGACCGTCTTTCGGCCATTATCAACGGACTGCGCGCGAACGGCGTCACCGTAGAAGAAACAGAAGACGGCATGGTGGTCGAAGGCGGCGACGTCCCGGGCGGCGGCCGGGTGACGACGCATCTGGATCATCGTATAGCGATGTCGTTCCTCGTCATGGGCCTTGCCTCGCGGGAACCGGTGGCGGTGGATGATGTCTCCATGATCGCGACCAGCTTTCCGGAATTTGAACATCTCATGCGCGACCTTGGCGCCGATTTCCTTCTGGTGAACGCATGAGCATCGTCATCGCCGTGGACGGCACTGCGGCCTCCGGCAAGGGCACGCTTGCGAAGAAGCTCGCGATACATTTTGGCTTCCATCACTTGGACTCCGGCTCGCTTTACCGTCTCACCGCGCTTGGCGTCATGGACGCAGGCGGCGATCCGAATACGGAAGTCGATGCGGTCAGAGCCGCTCGCGTGATCGATCCATCGAAGGCGGGCGATCCGCGCATCCGTTCGGCGGAGATCGGAAAAGCAGCGTCGCTGGTTTCTGTGTTCCCGCCGGTGCGTGCCGCCCTGCTCGAATATCAGCGCAGTTTTGCCCGTCGCGAACCCGGCGCGGTCATCGACGGGCGTGACATAGGAACCGTCGTCTGCCCGGATGCCGCCGCCAAGTTGTTCGTAGACGCGGCGCCCGAAGTGCGCGCCCATCGCCGCTGGCTGGAACTCAAGGGCTATGGGCAAGCGCCGGACGAGGCACAAATCCTCAAGGAAATCCGCGAAAGGGATCAGCGGGATACCAACAGGGCAATCTCCCCCCAGAAACCGGCCGCTGACGCGGCCTTGCTGGATACGAGCCAACTGGGTATAGACGCGGCGTTCGCGGCCGCCCTCACTTTGGTTCAGCCAAAGGTCGAGGCGCTCAGGGCCCGCCCCAGGGGTTGAAGGAGACCCGGCGGCGCCCAAATCGAGCGGGTCTCGAAAACACTTCTGACAACCCAACCGCCTTGCGGGCGCGTGTCCGCATGGAAGTCCGCCGCCAATGCGCGGCCGGCACAAATGTTTTTGCAAAGGAATACCGAATGGCACGTCCTGCCACAGCCGAAACCATCGCCACCCC
>DATIVW010000049.1:0-7686 GCA_035465595.1 Rhizomicrobium sp.
CGCGAGCACCCCCGCTAGCGATTAATTTTTCCGCGCTGTAAGCCTTCCAAACGCCGCCGGGCTCAGCGAAAGCCGAGGCGGCACAGAAGGAACTTCAGATGGCGCGCTACAACGCCAAGGAATCGGAGCAGCACTGGCAGCTGGAATGGGAATCCCGCCAGAGCTTCGTTGCGCCCAACGATTCCAGCAAACCCAAAGCCTATGTGCTGGAGATGTTTCCCTATCCGTCGGGACGCATCCACATGGGCCATGTGCGCAACTACACGATGGGCGACGTGATCGCGCGCTTCCGCCGTGCGCAGGGATTCAACGTTCTGCATCCAATGGGCTGGGACGCGTTCGGCCTGCCGGCGGAGAACGCGGCGCGCGACAAGGGCGTCGATCCGCGCCAATGGACCTACGACAACATCGCGGCGATGCGCAGGGAGCTCAAGCTGATGGGCCTGGCCATCGACTGGAGCAGAGAGTTCGCGACCTGCGATCCGGAATATTACGCGCATCAGCAGAAGCTGTTTGTGGAGTTCTTCAAGGCCGGCCTCGTCTATCGCGCCGAAGCGGACGTGAACTGGGATCCGGTCGATCACACCGTGCTCGCCAACGAGCAGGTGATCGACGGGCGCGGCTGGCGTTCCGGCGCATTGGTCGAGCGCAAGAAGCTCTCGCAATGGTTCTTCAAGATCACCGCCTATAGCGACGATCTGCTCTTCGCCCTGGACAAGCTGGATCGCTGGCCGGACAAGGTCCGCACGATGCAGAAGAACTGGATCGGGCGCTCCGAGGGACTGCGTTTCAGCTTCGACCTCTCCAACAAACAAAAGCTCGACGTGTTCACAACGCGTCCGGACACCTTGTTCGGCGCAAGCTTCGTGGCGATCTCGCCCGATCATCCGCTGGCGGCAGAGATCGCCAAGTCGAACGCCAAGGCCGCGGCGTTCATCGAGGAATGCCATCGCATCGGCACTTCGGAAGCCGCGATCGAGACGGCGGAGAAGCTGGGCTTGGACACCGGCATCACCGCGACGCATCCCTTCGATGCGAACTGGAGGCTGCCGGTGATGATCGCCAACTTCGTGCTGATGGGTTACGGCACCGGCGCCATTTTTGGCTGTCCGGCGCATGACCAGCGCGACCTGGACTTCGCCAACAAGTACAAATTGCCCGTGCTGCCGGTGGTCGTTCCCGAGGGCGAAGATCCGAAGGGGTTCAAGGTCGGCAAGGACGCTTATGTCGGACCCGGCAAGCTCACCAATTCCAAATTCCTCGACGGCCTCGACGTCGACACGGCGAAAGCCGAAGTGATCAACCGCATGGAGCGCGAAGGGCGCGGCCAGCGCATGGTGAACTATCGCCTGCGCGACTGGCTGGTTTCGCGCCAGCGGCCATGGGGCTGTCCGATCCCGATGATCCGCTGCGAGAAATGCGGATATGTGCCGGTGCCGGAAGACCAGCTGCCGGTGAAATTGCCGGACCAGATCAGGTTCGAAGGCGCCGGCAATCCGCTGGCGTCGCATCCCACCTGGAAGCACACGAACTGCCCGCATTGCGGCGGCAAGGCGGAGCGCGAAACCGACACCTGCGACACCTTCGTGGACTCCTCGTGGTACTTCGCGCGCTTCGCCGATCCCAAGAGCGGGAAGCCGGTCAACGCGAAGGCCGCGGACTACTGGCTGCCGGTCGATCAATATATCGGCGGCATCGAGCACGCGATTTTGCATCTGCTCTACGCGCGCTTCTTCACCCGCGGTTTGCACAAGCTGGGTTACACCACGATCGACGAGCCTTTCGCGGGGTTGTTCACGCAAGGCATGGTCTGTCACGAGACCTACAGGAACGCGAACGGCGAATGGGTCGCGCCCGATGAAGTCGAGAAGCGCGACGGCAAGGCGTTCCTCACGGGCACCGGCGTGGAAGTTTCCATCGGCCCTTCGGAGAAGATGTCGAAGTCCCGGAAGAACGTGATCGCGCCCGAAGCGATCATCGACGTCTATGGCGCCGACACGATCCGCTGGTTCATGCTCTCCGACACGCCCCCCGAACGCGACATCGAATGGACCGATGAAGGCGCCTCCGGCTGCTGGCGCTTCGTGCAGCGCATCTGGCGTCTTGTCGACGAGGCCGGCGACCTGCCGCCGCCCGGTACGAAACCGGGCATCGTCGAAGGCGCATCGCTGGAACTGCGCCGCGCCACGCACAAGGCCATCGCCGCCGTCACCGACGATCTGGAACACCTGCGCTTCAACCGCGCGGTGGCGCAGGTTTACACGCTGGCCGGCGCGATCGGAGAAGCCGATGGCGCGGTGAAGCGCGAGGCACTGGAAGCGCTGGTGCTGCTGTGCGGGCCGATGATGCCGCATCTGGCGGAAAGCTGCTGGCAGCGGCTCGGCCACAAGACGCTTGTCGTCGACACGCCATTCCCGAAGGCCGACCCGGCGCTGACGCAGTCCGACACTGTGACCTATGCGGTGCAGGTGAGCGGCAAGCTGCGCGGCACCTTTGAGATCGCCAAGGGCACCGCGAAGGAAACCGTCGAAGCCACCGCGCTGGCGCTGGAGCCGGTGAAACGCGCCCTCGACGGCAAGGCGCCCAAGCGTGTTATCGTGGTGCCGGACCGCATTGTGAACATCGTCGCATGAAGTTTCGTCTCGCCGGATTGCTGGCTGCCGCGCTCGTTCTTTCGGGCTGCGGCTTCCGTCCGCTGTACGGCACGATGGGCGCCAACCCGGCCGGGCAGCGCATCTTCGCCTCGATCTATGTCGAGCCGATCGAGCACGAGCGCATGGGCTACAATCTGCGCAACAAGCTCATGGACCTCTTGCGCGGCGCGTCGCGCGCGCAGGATGCGGCCTACCGGCTGAACGTGACGGTGACCGAAACGCGCGAAGGGGTGGCTCTGCAGAACGACGCGACGATCACGCGCTACGACCTCGCCTTCACCGCGAAATACGAACTTACCGATGCCAAGCTGAATGTCGTCACCAAGGGCGAGGAGACGACACTGGAATCTTTCGACGTGGCACAGTCGCCCTACGCCTCGCTCACCGGGCAGGAAGAGGCGGAGCATCGTGCCGCGCAGGACCTGGCCGAGCACATCCAGATCGACCTGGGGGTTCACTTCGCGCGCCCCACCACGCCAAGATGATCGTCAAGACGGGCGATGCGGATCGTTTCGCGGCGAAACCCCCTGCCAATCTGAAAGCCGCGCTGTTCTACGGGCCCGACCAGGGCCTGGTGCATGAGCGCGCGGAGAAGATGGCCAAATCCGTCGTGGACGATCTTTCCGATCCGTTCCGCGTGATCGATTTCGAGGAATCCGCGCTGTCGTCCGACGGCGCGCGGCTGTTCGATGAAGCGGCAGCGATCTCCATGCTGGGCGGGCGGCGCGTGATCCGCGTGCGCACCGGCGCGAACGCGCTGGCCAAGCTGTTCGAGTCCTTTCTCGAAGACGGCGTGGGCGATGCGCTGGTGGTCGTCGAAGGCGGCGACCTCGCCAAGAATTCGGCGCTGCGCAAGGCGTTCGAAGAAGCGGACAACGGCGCCGCCATCGCCTGTTACGGCGACACCGCGCAGAACCTCGGCAACGTGGTGCGCGATGCGCTGAAGGCCGAAGGGCTTTCGATTTCCGCCGAAGCGCTGGACGATGCGTTGTCGCGGCTGGGATCGGACCGCGGTGTCACGCGGCAGGAACTCGCGAAGCTGGCGCTCTATGCGCACGGCCAGAAAAGCGTCGGAGCCGAAGATGTGCGCGCGGTGATGGGCGATGAAGCCGAAGTGCGCGTTGAGGAAATCTGCGACGCGGCGGGTGAAGGCGACCTGAAGCGCCTAGACCTGGCGCTGGAGCGGGTGTGGGGCGAGGATACTTCCGTCATCGCCGTGGTGCGCGCTGTGATGGGTCATTTCCAGAAACTCCTGCAGGTGAAAGTCGCGAGCGAGCGCGGCGAGAATGTCGACGCCGCGATGCGCAAGATCTGGCCACCGATCCATTTCAGCCGCACGTCCTCCTTCAAGATGCAGGCGACGCGCTGGAATGATGCGAAGCTTTCCGATGCGCTGGACTTGCTGCTGGAAACAGAAGCGTTGTGCAAAACCACGGGCGTGCCGAACGAAGCCGTTCTCGGCCGCGCGTTGTTCAACATCGCCGCGATGGCGCGGCAGAAATGAGCGCGCGCTGATGCTCAAAGTCCGCGTCATTCCCTGTCTCGACGTAAAGGACGGCCGAGTCGTCAAAGGGGTGAACTTTGTCGGGCTGCGCGATGCGGGCGATCCGGTCGAGCAGGCGATGATCTATGACAAAGCGGGCGCGGACGAACTCTGCTTCCTCGACATCACGGCAAGCCACGAGAAACGCGGCATCCTGCTCGACGTCGTGCGGCGCACGGCGGAAGCCTGCTTCATGCCGCTCACGGTCGGCGGCGGCGTCAGAACACTCGACGACATCCGCGCGCTGCTGCTGGCCGGTGCTGACAAGGTCTCCATCAACACCGAAGCGGTGAAGCGGCCGGAATTCGTCCGCGAGGCGGCGCAGAAGTTCGGCAGCCAGTGCATCACTGTCGCCATCGACGCCAAGCAGACTTCGCCCGGCAAGTTCGAGGTCTTCACCCATGGTGGGCGCAACGCTACCGGCATCGACGCCATCGAACACGCCAGACGCATGGTGGAGTACGGCGCGGGCGAGATCCTGCTCACCTCGATGGACCGGGACGGCACCAAAAAGGGCTACGATATCCCCCTCACCCGCGCGGTTTCTGATGCCGTGACGGTTCCCGTCATCGCATCCGGCGGCGTGGGGTCTGTGGATGATCTTGTGGATGGAATTGTGGATGGCCATGCATCTGCCGTACTGGCCGCCTCGATCTTCCATTTCGGCGAGGTAAGTATCGGAAAAGCCAAGGAAAAACTGGCTGCCGCAGGGGTAGCGGTCCGCCCCTGAACAATTTTTTTTCGCGCGATTGATGACAGTTTTTTTTCATGCCTTGATCGACCGCAATCCGGGGTCGTCCAAGGCAAGGAAGTCTCGCGAAACAAACGCGAGCCGTCGTCATCATGGGTCCGCAAATCGAACTGAAGCTCGGCGTGCAGGAAGACATCTTCCCGCCAAAGCGACTCACACCGCCCGCGCTCGTCGATTCTCCGCTGAAGACGCGCAGCCAGCCCGCCGCCGTGAAAGCGCGTGCCGCGATCCTGCCGCGCGACATTCCCGCCGAAGACGCGTTCCGCCTCACGCTCCTGCAATGCCAGTGGCATATCGCGGCGAACATCTCCGCCGTCGTCGAGGCGCGCGAGATCGAGGGCCTTCACCAGATGCGCGTGGGCTTCCGCCGCCTGCGCGTCGCCTTCACATCCTTCGGCAAGCATTTCCGCAATGCGGAGCTCGACCGGCTGAAGGATCGCGCCAGGCGCATGGCGGAGAATCTCGGCCCGGCGCGCGACCTGGACGTGTTCACCGAGGAACTGCTCGAGCCCGCTGCCCAGGCCAATGGTGCAGTGGAAAGCTTCGAGATCTTGCGCGCCCGCGCCAATGATGCGCGGCGCACGGCGTGGGACTTCGCGGTGACGCATGTGATGACGCCGGCCTTCGCGAGCTTCATGGCGGATCTGAATTCCGCGGTGGAGCGGCGCATCTGGCTGGACGGCGTGAAAGACTCTTCGGTATTCGACCAGCCAGCGCAGGAACTGGCGGCGCATGTGCTGGACCATCGCCTGAAGGCCGCGAAAAAACAGTCCAAGCGGCTCAAGGAAGCTTCCGACGAGCAGATCCATCACTTGCGCATCGCGCTCAAGAAGCTGCGCTACACCGGCGAATTCTTCGCGCCGCTCTACGACAAGGACGAAGTTGCGAAGTTCGACGCCCGCCTCTCCAAGATGCAGGACAGCCTCGGTGCCGTGCACGACGTGGTGGTGGCGCGCGAAACGCTGGCGCGGCTCACCGCCGGCGCCAACGATCATTCCGATTCCGGAATCTCGTTCGCCGCCGGCATTGTCTATGGCTGGCATCTCGACCGTTCCACGCACATCTTCAAGAAAAGCGTGAAGCGGTGGAAAAAGTTCGCCGCCACCGAACCCTTCTGGGCGGGCGAGACAAGACACTGATCCCATGCGCGAGCCGTTTGATCCCGCCAAGGCGGAAACCTATCCGCCGAACATCCAGGCCATTGTCAAAAGACAGGCGCCCGCGAGCGCCTGGCTGAACCAGCAGATCCTGGAGCTCGACGTGGAAGCGGGCTGGGTGAAGATCGGCTACGATCTTGGCGAGCCGCATTTCAACCGCTTCGGTGCGCTGCATGGCGGCTCGATCGCCTGCGTGATGGACGACGTTCTCGCAGTCGCCGCCGGCATGGTGGCGAAGTGGGGCGAGATCGCGCCGACGCTGGAGATGAAAGTCAGCTATCTCAACCAGGGCAGCGCCGGAAAACATTTTGCCGAAGCGCGCGTCCTGAAACGCGGCAAGCAGATCAATTTCCTCGAAGCGACGATGACGCGCGAGGACGGCAAGGTGATCGCCACAGCAACCGCAACCATTATGATCGCGCCAGTGAAGCGCTAGACTTCGAATTCCGCCACCACGGGCACGTGATCGGACGGCTGTTTCCAGCCGCGCATGTCCTTCAGAATCTTTTGCGAGCGCACAGCGTTCTTCAAGACCGGGCTGGTCCAGATGTGATCGAGGCGGCGGCCGCGATCCGAAGCGCGCCAATCCTGCGCGCGATAGCTCCACCAGGAATAGATCTTCTGGTCCTCCGACACGAACTGGCGCGTCACGTCGTTCCATTCGAAGGCTTCGCGCGCGTTGCCGAACAGCTCCACTTCAACGGGCGTGTGGCTGACGACATCCAGAAGCTGCTTGTGACTCCACACGTCGTTTTCCAACGGCGCGACATTGAGATCGCCGACGAGCACGACGGGCGCGCTATGCCGGTCACGCCGCGTGCGAAACATCTCCTCCATCTCGTGCAGGAACGCGAGCTTGTGGGCGAACTTGTCGTTCACCTCGGGATCGGGGATGTCGCCGCCGGCGGGGACGTAGAAATTGTGCAGCTCGATGCCGTTCTCGAACACCGCGCTCATGTGGCGGCTATCGCCCTTCTCGCAGAACTCCCGCGCCGCCTGGCTGCGGAAGGGCAGCTTCGAGAGGATGGCCACCCCGTGATAGCCCTTCTGGCCGTTGATGGCCTGGTGGACATAGCCCAGCCGGGCAAAATCCCTGGCCGGGAAAAGGTCGTTCACGACCTTGGTTTCCTGCAGGGCCAGCACGTCCGGCGCCTCATTCCTGAGGAAGCGAGCCACCGCGTTAAAACGCAGCCGGACCGAGTTGATATTCCAGGTCGCCAGCTTCATTTCTCGCCCTGTTTTAAGCCCTGTGGAAAAGAATTGCTGCTATGCAGCATGGACATGTCTTCGTACATCGATCCGAATTTCTGTTTAAAGTCATATGCTTAACACGGTTTGTGAAATAATTTATACCGAGTGAACACTAAATATTTTCAGATTTATTCACTGGAACTACACGCAGCCCCTCCTATATCACCCCTGTCCGGCAATGACGCCGGAAACGAATTTCAAGGCCGGCTCCCCTGGGCAGGCCCAATTGAGAGAGGCAGTCATGACCAACACAACCCTTCGCGCCCCGGCGCAGACATCCAGCTTCAACGGCACCATCGCCAGCCTGTTCATGACGGCGGCGGTCGTCCT
>DATIVW010000050.1:0-2237 GCA_035465595.1 Rhizomicrobium sp.
GATCGACGGATCCAGTCCCACCATGCTGGCGGACACGAGGCGAACGGTCCAGGGGATGGTCAGGCACACGTGCGCGATGACCAGCCCGCCATAGCTGCCGACGATATCGCGGTCGAAGTAGTTCTCGGCCGCCAGGTAGAACAGGTAGATGGCGATTCCGGCCACGATGCCCGGCACCAGCAGCGGCGACAGCAGCAGCGTGTTCAGTGCGCGGCCCCCCCGAAAGCGGTGGCGCACGATGCCCAGCGTGGCGAGCACGCCCAGGGCCACGCCGCATGCGGAGGCGAGCAGCGCAACCTGCAGGCTGATCAGGAAGCCATTGGCGAAGGCCGCGTTCGACCAGGCTTTCGTGTACCAGGACAAGGTGTAGCCGGTGGGCGGGAAGAAAACGATCGCGTCCTTGAAGAAGCTGAGCCAGATCACGAAGATCAGTGGACACAGCATGAAGAAATACATCAGGACGACGAACGCGCGGTGAGCAACGCGGCCCCACGGGACCCTGGTGCGGGACGCTGCCACTTCGCCGTGTTCCGGATGGGAATGCGGCCGGCGCTCGGCATCGGACGCGAGATCGGACGGCGCCCGGGATGCGGTGTCAGCCAAGGGCTCGCCCTTCCAGACCGATTCGTTGGCGACACGACATGGCGCGCACTCAGGTTCCGATCCGCACATGAGCGGTCGTCTTGCGCAACATCGCCACGACGCTCTGCGCCACGATGCGCCCGGTCTTCGGATTTTCCGAAGGAATGTTCTCGATCGCCATCGTGAACTGCGCGGCGTCGGAATCGACCTTGATGAGGTGCTTGTTGCGCACGATGGTGGGGTCGGCCCAGATCTCGATGCGGGTCCGGTCGGGGCCGATGCCCGCCAGCGCCAACGCGGCGGCGACGTTGACGTTGGCCGGGAACCCCTGTGCCGCCTCTCTCGCGCTGCCGCTGAACACCTTCAAGGGTGCGCTCAGTCCTTCCACGGAAATGTTGTTCGCGACCAGATGGGGCGCCCCCAGCAGCCCCTTCGGTGGCTTGCGCGTCTCCATCGTCACGGAGTGGATCTGTCCTTCGGACGCGGCGACCATCGCATCCAGGCCGATCAGCGCGCCGGACGGGACCAGGATGGCGCCGCCCGTCTCCTTGGCAAGGGCGACGAGTCGAGGATGAAACAGCAGCGCGCCGGCGGACAGCACGATCGCCTTCTTGCCCGCCTGCAGAAACGGCTCGACGATCTGCGGCAGCAATTCGGCCGGCGCGCACTCGATCACGATATCCGCGTGCGGCTCGAGTTCGTCGATCGCCAGGAGCTTGAGCGGCTGCGCGAGCGTGCCCAGAAAGTCGCGCGCCTTGTGCTGGTCCCTGGCAGCAGCGGCCGTCAATACCACGCCGGGAACGGCGCCCGCGGCGAGGCGTGCCGCGACAGACTTCCCAATGGAGCCGAGACCGGCGATGGCGACCCGAACCGGGTTTGCTTGCACGTGCTTGCTATCGATGAAGAATGGCGCCGGGGATTGGCGCGTCCGGCGCACATTTTGCCTGAGCCGACCCGGGGACAAGGATGGTAGCTGCCGCAAGAACCTGACACGGCTGTCATCGCAAGGGGCCGCATCCGCCGGCGATCACTTGCACGCCACGGCGTCGGTGGGCTGCACGTGGTCACCAAAGCAAAACGCCCACTCGAAAGTGGGCGTTGGCTGTGAGCCTTCACGGCTCTCTTGTTGGTTGCGCGGGCAAGATTTGAACTTGCGACCTTTGGGTTATGAGCCCAACGAGCTACCAGGCTGCTCCACCGCGCGTCAGAGGTGAAATTATAGCTTGAACCGCTTGCCCTTATTCGGCCGCAGGCGTTTCGGACTCGGCGGCGGGCTCGGGACGATCCACCAGTTCGACCAGCGCCATCGGCGCGTTGTCGCCGACGCGGAAGCCCATCTTCAGGATGCGCGTGTAGCCGCCCGGACGGGCCTGGTAGCGCGGACCGAGTTCGCCGAAGAGCTTGGTCACGATGTCGCGGTCGCGCAGGCGGTCGAACGCCAGCCGCTTGTTCGCCATCGTCGGTTCCTTGGCCAGCGTGATCATCGGTTCGACGACGCGGCGCAGTTCCTTGGCCTTGGGGACCGTGGTCTTCATGACCTCGTGCTCCAGCAGCGAGTTCATCATGTTGCGCAGCATCGCGAGGCGGTGCTCGCTGGTGCGATTGAGTTTACGAAGGCCGTGGCCGTGACGCATGGTGGTTTCCTTTCCTTTATT
>DATIVW010000051.1:0-22366 GCA_035465595.1 Rhizomicrobium sp.
GTCGAGACCAATCCGTCGCTGGAACTGAAGCGCCTCGCCCGGCGCGAGGTGACTCTCCTGAAAAGCCTCGATGAGGCGCCGGGGAAACTGCGCGCCTGCGTCATCGCGCTGAAGCCGCAGATCCTGAAGACCGAAGCACCGCGGCTGCGCGCCATCGCGCAGTCCGGCACGCCGATGATCTCCATCGCCGCTGGCAGCTCGATCCGGCTGATGAGCAAGGCATGGGGCAGGTCGGCCCGCATCATCCGCACCATGCCTAACACGCCCGGCGCCATCGGCGAAGGCATCTCCGCGCTCTCTGCCGCGCCCAAGGCCACGCGCGCCGACCGCCGGCTTGCGGAGTCGCTGCTGGCGGCGCTCGGCGAAACGGTCTGGGTGAAGCGCGAGACGGATATCGACACCGTCACCGCCGTCTCCGGCTCCGGCCCAGCCTATGTGTTCCTGATGGTCGAATGCCTGGATGAGGCCGCGCGCAAAGAAGGCTTGCCGCCCAGCGTCGCCCATCGGCTTGCGCGCAAGACGATCATCGGCGCCGGCGCGCTGCTCAAGGCCGATGACGCGCCCGCCGAAGCCCTTCGCCGCAATGTCACAAGTCCGCACGGCACCACTGAAGCGGCGCTCAATGTATTGATGGCGAAAGACGGCATGGCGCCATTAATCAAACGCGCGGTTTCCGCCGCGCGGAAGCGTGCCCGACAACTGGCGACTTGAACGAGGGCGCTCGCGCGCGCATCCTCGCGGCGTGATCTACGAAAGATGGACACCGCCCGCGCCGCTGGACCGTTTCATCCAGAACCTCTGGTACTGGGAAACGGACGAGCCCCAATCCCATGCGAAGGACACCATCATGGCGTCCGCGCACATGGGCATCCTCATCAATCTGCGCGAGGACGCGTTGCGCTGGTACAATGGCGAGCGATTTCATCTGCGCAACGACCTGCGCGGAATCGCGCTCTGTGGCACGCACGCCAACAATTTCGCGATCGATGCCCTGCAGCCCAGGATGATGGGCGTGCGTTTCCAGCCCGGCGGCGCATGGCCCTTTTTTGGGCCCACGGGATTTGATTTTTATGGCCGGCATCTTTCGCTGGAGGAATTCTGGGGCAGGACCCGCGCGCATGGCGTGCACATGCGGCTCGTGGAGACGCAAGGCATTGCCGCGAAGTTCAAGGTTCTTCTTCGGGCGTTGCTTGAACATGCACCGCGTCCGCTGGAGCACAGCGCGGCGGTTTCGATGGCGCTTTCGCGTTTCGATCGCGCGCCGCTGTCCGCGCGGGTGAAGGCCACGGCGGACGATGCCGATCTCAGCCAGAAGAAATTCATCCGCCACTTCACCCAGGAGGTCGGGTTCACGCCCAAGCTCTACCTGCGCGTGAAGCGGTTCCAGCGCCTGCTCGACAGGGTGTGGACCATGCGTGCCGTGGATTGGGCGCCGCTCGCCGCCGAGCATGGCTATTACGACCAGCCGCATCTGATCCGCGATTTCCGCGAGTTCTGCGGCTTCACGCCGACGCAATACCTGGCATTGCGCGGACCCTACCAGCAGCATCTGCCGCTGCCGGAATAGCGGAAAATTTCTACAATCCCGCTGCGATCCGCCGCGCTATGAAGCGGCGGAAGAGGTGAGCCATGACCGAAAAGCAGTCCGAGGTTTCCATCCGCCTGATCGCGCGCAACGCGGCGGAGGCGCTCGACTTCTATGTCGCGGCGCTGGGCGCGGAGCAGATCGTGCGCTGGATCGATCCTGACAGCGGCAAGATCGGCCATTCGGAGTTCCGCATTGGCGGACATACGCTCTATCTGGCCGACGAATATCCCTCGATGCAGGAGATCGGCGTGGACAGCCCCGCTTCGCTCGGCGGCACGTCGCTGACCATCTGGCTCAGGGTGCATGACCTGGAAGGCGTGCTGGAACGCGCGCTGAGGGCGGGCGCGAAACTTCTTGTGCCGATCGAAACGATGACCGTGGAAGACGGCCGCCGCTGCCGCATCGCCGACCCGGCGGGGCATGTCTGGACCCTGATCGGAAAGTGAGTTGAACGCACTTCGCGGTCTTGCGATGCTCCACGCATGACCCGCGACGACAAGCTTGCCGATGCCGCGCTGAAGCTTCTGGCGAAGAAAAGCTGGCGCGAGCTGGCGCTCGCAGACGTCGCGAAAGCCGCGAAGATTCCGCTGGCGCAATTGCAGGACCTGCGCGGCGGAAAATCGGCGTTGCCCGGCCTCATCCTGAAGAAGATCGGCGCCGAGACCGCCAAGCGCTACAAGCCGGAATCCGGAACCGCGCGCGAGCGTCTTTTCGATGTCGCGCTCGCATGGTTCGAGGTGAACACGCGCCGAAAGCCCGCAATCGGCGCGCTCTATGAAGGTCTGAAATACGATCCCGTCACGCTCATTTCCGAACGCGCGGAATTCGCAGCCGCGGCGCAATGGCTGATGACGCTTGCCAAGGCTGATACCGGCCCTGCCGTGCAGGCGCGCGCTTTGGCATTGGCGGCGATCGTCGCCCGCACGATCCCGGTGTGGCTGGAAGACGACGCAGAACTCTCGGCCACGATGGCGCGGCTCGATCAGGACCTGTCGCGGGCAGACGGCTTTCTGAAAAAGCGAAGCGCTAAACCGGAAGCCTGATTGTCGCGCGCAGGCCGCGCTTGGGGCTTTCGTCCAGTACAAGATCGCCGCCATGCGAGCGGGCAACGTCGCGGGCGATGGCCAGGCCGAGGCCGCTGCCGCCCGTCTGCAGGTTGCGGCCTTCGTCGAGGCGGTGAAACGGGCGGAAGGCTTCCTCGCGGCGGTTTTCCGGAATGCCCGGTCCGTCGTCGTCGACGGTGATTTCCACCATGCGCCCGGCCTGCGCCAGTGCAACGTCCACGTGCTTGCCGTGCTTCAGCGCGTTGTCGATCAGGTTGGTGATGCAGCGCTTGATCGCCTGGCGCCGGATCGTCAGCACGATTCCGGACGCGGTCTCGACGGTCAGCCGGTCGGCGGATGCGCCGCGCGCCTTGGCTGCCAGCAGCGCGGCGTCGTGCACGATGTCGGAAAGATCGGAAGGCTGCGCGTCCTCGCCGGCTTCGCCGCGCGCGAAATCCAGATATTCGTCGAGCATGTGCTCCATCTCGGCGATGTCGTTCTTCATCGCCCTGGCGTCGGCTTCGGGCATCATCGCCAGTTCCAGCTTCATGCGCGTGAGCGGAGTCTTCAGGTCGTGGCTGACGCCCGCCAGCATCTCGGTGCGCTGCTGCACGTAGCGCTCGATGCGTTCGCGCATGGTGATGAAGGCCTGCGCGGCGCGGCGCACTTCGGTCGCGCCATAGGGCTTGAAGTCGGCGACGGGCCGGCCCTTGCCGAAGCTGTCCGCCGCCTTCGCCAGCCGCTCGATCGGGCGCACCTGTCCGCGCAGGAAGAGTATCGCCACCGTCAGCAGCACCAGCGAGGAGATCACCATCCACAACACGAACACATCCGCGTTCGACACCTCCAGCCGCTTGATCGGCACCTCTACGCGCAGCACACCGTCGCGCACTTCCACGCGGATCACGGCGCGGTCACCCTCGACGAAGGTGGTGAAGGGCCGTGTTTCACCCAATGTGGAACGGAATGTCGCGTTGAGCGGCCGGTTCACGTAAGGCGCGGTGCGGCGATAGGGCTTGCTGAGGCTCTCGTTCGGCATCAGCGCGATCTCGTATCCGAGATTGCGCGCCGCCATGTCCAGGAGCTGGACGCGTTCGGCGCCTTGCGGATGGCTCTCCTCCAGATTGACGAGGAAGGCCACGTCCGCCGCCACGCCGCGCGCCATGCGCGCCGTCATGATGTCGTAATGGCGCACGAAGAAGGCGTAGGACACGAAACACTGCAGCAGCACCACCGGCGTCACGATGATGATGAGCGATCGCCAGAACAGGCCGCGCGGCAGCCAGCGCTTCACGATCCGGAAGGGCCGGGGCCGCTGCATCAGCTCACGCGATCCGGCACGAGCACGTAGCCCACGCCGCGCACCGTCTGGATGTAGAGCGGCAGCTTGGGATCGTCCTCGATCTTGCGGCGCAGGCGCGTCACCTGGACGTCGATCGACCGCTCCAGCGCAACGCCGAGGCGCGCGCACAATTCGCTGCGCGAGAACGAACGGCCCGCATTGGCGGCGAAGAGCTTCAGCAGCGCGTTCTCCGCGCTGGTCAGCTTCACGGGCTTGCCGTTCTTGCGCAGTTCGCCGCGCTCCGGATCGAACACCGCTTCGCCCATCTTCACCTGTGCGTGCGCTGAGCGCTGTACCGGCGCCGTCCGGCGCAGCAGCGCGCCGCAGCGCAGAAGCAGTTCGCGCGGCTCGAAGGGCTTGGGCAGATAATCGTCGGCGCCGGTCTCGAGTCCCGCGATGCGATCCTGCGCTGCGCCCATCGCGGTCAGCATCAGGACCGGGGTCTGGTCATGCGCGCGGATGGACTTGGTGAATTCCAGTCCGGTCTCGCCCGGCATCATCACGTCCACGATGAGAAGGTCGAACGCCATGCTCTTCATCAGCGCGCGCGCTTCGGCGGCATTGGCGGCGGCGCTGACGCGAAACCCGTTGGTGGTGAGATAGCGTTGCAGCAGGGACCGGATGCGCTCGTCGTCATCCACCACCAGCAGATGCGGCTGTTCCATGCTGGCGAGTGCCGCGTTCAACGTTGGCCTCCGACTTTGCGCATGCGTTCGGCGCCGGCAAGGCCCGACAGAACGCGGCGAAATCCTTCCACCGCGTCCGGCCCCGCATCGCGGAACGCGCGCACCAGGCGCGGGCGCTGTGCGTCCCAGATCGCGGTCTCCAGGGCAACGCCCCGGGCGGTCAACTTAAGTTGCCGAGTGCGACGATCCTGCATACCGGGTTTGCGTTCCACATAACCGGCGGCGAGCAATTCATTCAGCGCGCGGTTCAGGCTCTGCTTCTTGATCTTCAGGATGGAAAGCAGGTCGGCCACGGAAAGCCCCGGATTGCGCGAGACGAAATACAATATGCGCCGGTGCGCGCGACCCAGGCCTGCGGCGCGCAGATGGCTTTCGCCCGCGGCGAAAAGGTCGCTGAACGCGAAGAACAGCAGGTCCACGCCCTGCTTCAAATCCTCGTCCCGAAGGTATAGAGGGGAACCAGACGGCCGCGGCTCGGTTTTTAGGTCAGCCATGCTGACTAATTAGGCCGTGGCCCCGGGGCCTGCAAGGCCCGCAGTTCCGAAGCGTAAACAGGTAGAGGTTCTCCATGGTGACCGAGGTTCTTCCCTTCGACAAACGCGAAGGCTCGCTCTGGTTCGACGGCAAGATGGTGCCTTGGGCCGATGCCAGGGTTCACGTCCTCACCCATGGCCTGCACTACGCTTCCAGCGTGTTCGAAGGCGAGCGCATGTATTCGGGGCGCATCTACAAGCTGGAAGAGCACACCGCGCGCCTGTTCCGGTCCGCCCAGATCCTCGACATGAAGATCCCGTTCTCCCAGAAGGAGATCAACGAGGCCTCCACCAAGGCCTGCGAAGTGCAGGGCTTCAAGGACGCCTATGTGCGCCCCGTGGTGTGGCGCGGCAGCGAGCAGATGAGCGTTGCCGGCGACAAGAACAGGATCCATGTCGCCATCGCGGCCTGGCAGTGGGGCAGTTATTTCAATCCGGCCGAGAAGATGAAGGGCATCCGGCTCGATGTCTCCCGCTGGAAGCGCCCCGCGCCGGATACTGCGCCCACCGCCGCGAAAGCCGCCGGCCTCTACATGATCTGCACCATCTCCAAGCATGAGGCGGAATCGAAGGGCTATCACGACGCGATGATGTTCGATTACCGCGGATACGTTGCCGAAGCCACCGGCGCGAACATCTTCTTCGTGCAGGATGGCAAGCTGCACACCCCGACCGCCGATTGCTTCCTCAATGGCATCACGCGCCAGTCGGTAATGGCGCTGGCCAAGGCGCGGCAGATCCCGGTCATCGAACGCCACATCAAGCCTGAAGAACTGGCGGGCTTCAGCGAGTGCTTCCTCACCGGCACGGCCGCGGAAGTGACGCCGGTGTCGGAGATCGGCCAGTGGAAATTCAAGCCCGGCAAGATCACCGAGACGCTGCTCACCGATTACCACGCGGACGTGAACCGCGAAGTCTCGGCGATCAGCCTCAACGCGGCCTGAGCTCTTCAACGTCCTGAATTCATCGTCCTCCCAGGGCTTGTCCCAGGGGCAGGTGCGGGCAAAGACGCGTCCGGAACGATCCGTCGTGCCTTCGGCCACTTTGTTCATCTTTTGTTCTTGACGCTATATCGGCATGTCGCTATGATCGTTGCTGCCGAGCGCATTTGCCCAAAGCGCCCCCGTCCAAGCTCTTACGAATTTGACGGAAAGGGGGGAGGGGGTACCCCCCTCAATCTGAAAATCAAATACCAGCGATGGGTGCCGCCTCAGTGATGCACCACCACCAGCAGGATCGCGCCCGCCAGCAGGATTGCGATACCCGCATATTCGCGGGGCGCGGTGTGGTGCCTGAACACGAAGCGCGAAACGCCCTGCGCGAAAATCACATCGATCAGGCCAAGCGTGCGCACATTCGCGGCCGAAGTAAGCGCGAAGGCGAGGAACCAGAATTCCGATGCCAGCGCGCCGAGGAATCCGGCCGATGCGGACGGACGCCATAGCCGCATCATCGCAGCAAGCGTTTGCGGGTTTCGTATCGCAAGCCACAGTGTGAGCACGATAGTCTGGACGACAAGACCGACCGTGAGCGTGACCGTTGCGGGTACCACATAGCCCGGCAGCGCGAGCGACAGGATCGCACCGCGAAATCCGATCGCGGCGATGGCGAAGGCAAGGCCCGAGCCGAGGCCGAGCAGCGCAGTGTGAATGTCGCCGTAATTGGCCTTCGCGCTGAACGAGATGACGATCACGCCCGCCGTCGCGATCAGGATGGCGGCGAACATGGGCAGCGTGATCGGATCGGCGAGGAACAGAAGTCCGAACAGCGCCACGAAGACAGGCTCGGTCTTGATGTAGGCCGTGGCGACGACGAAGGAGCGCTGCTCCATTGTCATCAGCATCAGCGCGGTGCCCACGATCTGCGCCAGCGCGCCGGACACGATCCAGAGCCAGAAATCCCTGCCGGGATGGGGCAACGAAGCGTGGTTCGCCGCAAGCACGCCGAGCAGAAACAGGATCGCGAAGGGCGTGCCGAACAGGAAGCGCACATGCGTCGCACCCACCGCGCCCAGCGCGGCGGTGAGATCGCGTTGCATGGCATTGCGGCCCGTCTGTGCGGCTGCTGCGAAGATTGTGAATGCAATCCAGAGCCATGCCGGCGTCATCTATCGCGCCAGCGCTCCGCTGCCTTGTCGTCGGAATGACGGGCTTCGACCCAGCTTGTTTCGCCGTTGCGTTCTTCCTGCTTCCAGAAGGGCGCCTTCGTCTTCAGATAGTCCATCAGGAATTCGCAGGCCTGGAACGCGGCCGAGCGATGCGGCGTGGCGACGGCAACCAGAACGATGTTCTCCCCTGGTGCGAGGCGTCCGATGCGATGGACGATCGTCACGCCCAGAAGCGGCCAGCGGTCCTCGGCCTGATCGACGATGCGGGCGATCTCCCGCTCCGTCATGCCGGGATAATGCTCGAGCGTCAGCGCGGCGAGGTTGCCCTCCTTGCGCACCTTGCCGGTGAAGGTGGCGACGGCGCCGGTATCCTCGGCGTCGAGCGCCGCGATCTCGGCGGCGACGTCGAAGTCTTCGGGCTGGATGCGGATCGTGATCATCCGCCGGTCACCGGCGGGAAGAACGCGACCTCGTCGCTGTCGCGCAACGTTGTGTCGAATCCGCAATGGTCCTGGTTGACCGCAACGCGCACGCGCCGCAGGTCGGCGAAGGCTTCCGCGTAGCCGCCGCCGCGTGCGCTGAGAAAGGCGGCGAGATCTGCGACGGTCTTCACGCTTTCGGGCAAGGCCAGCTGCTCCTCGCCGCGGCCGGTCTTCTGCCGCACCCAGGCGAAGTAGAGCAGGGTCACCTCAGGCGTCTCCGGGCGCGGTTTGCGGGCGAATGTGCTTGGAGCCTTCGCTGAAATAGACGACGCCCGTGTAGACGGTCAGGCCCGCAGCGACCCACAGCGCGAAGTAAGCAAAGTAGGCCGAGCCGGGGATGTACTGGTCCGCGATCGGACCCAGGATCATCGCGCCGATGGCGATCATCTGGATCGTGGTCTTCAGCTTGGCGACGGCGGTGACGCGGATTTTTACCCGCGTCTCGGCCAGAAACTCCCGCAGGCCCGACACCAGGATCTCGCGCGACAGGATGATGAGCGCCGGCACGAGCTTCAAAAGGCTGTGAAGCCCGGGCTCGAGGTTGAACTGCTCGATGTTGCCTTCCGCTACCAGCATCATCAGCGCAACCGCCACCAGCACCTTGTCGGCGATGGGATCGAGCATGCGGCCGAAGTCCGATCCGGCGTTCAGCTTGCGCGCGGCGAGGCCATCCAGCGCATCGGAAAGCCCGGCGATGCAGAACACCGCGAAGGCGACGAGCCGCCAGGTGTTGCCCGGCAGCGCGAAGGCGATCGCGAATACGGGCACCAGAACGATGCGCAGAATGGTGATGGCATTGGGAAGGCGATACATGCGGCTACCTTAACACTCAGCCGGTGGGGTGGAAGAAGTCGTAGACCTTTTTGGCCAATGTTTTGCTGACGCCGCCGACCGATTCGAGATCGGCGAGACTCGCCGCAGACACGGCCTTTGCGGAACCAAAGTGCTGCAACAGTGCGCGTTTGCGGCCGGCGCCGACGCCGGCGATCTCGTCCAGCGGGTTGGCGCCGATGGCCTTGCTGCGCTTCTTGCGATGGCTGCCGATGGCGAATCGGTGCGCTTCGTCGCGCAGGCGTTGCAGGTAGTAGAGCACCGGACTCCTGGGATCGAGGCGGAAAGGCTCGCGCCCGGCCATGTAGAAGTGTTCGCGTCCCGCGTCGCGATCCGGCCCCTTGGAAATGCCGACCAGGAGCACGTCTTCCACGCCAAGGTCTTCGAGCACGGCGCGCGCGACGGAAAGCTGGCCGGGGCCACCGTCGATCAGGGCAAGATCAGGCCACTTGGCCTTGGCTTCGTCTTCGCCCGATTCTTTCACGAGGCGGGAGAAGCGCCGCGTCAGAACCTCGCGCATCATGCCGTAGTCGTCGCCCGGCGTGAGCTCGGTCGATTTGATGTTGTACTTGCGGTACTCGCCCTTTTCGAAACCATCCGGCCCGGCGACGACCATGCCGCCCAGGGCATTGGTGCCCTGGATGTGGGAGTTGTCGTAGACCTCGATGCGGCGCGGCGGGCTCTCCATGCCGAAGGTTTCGGCGACGCCTTCCAGCAATTCGCGCTGCGCGGAGTTCTCAGCCATGCGACGGGCCAGCTGCTCGCGCGCGTTCTGCAGCGCCATCTCGACGATCTCGCGCTTCTCGCCGCGCTGTGGCACGGCGATCTCGACGGCATGCTCGGCCTTGAGCCGGAACGCTTCCTCGATGAGCGCGCGGTTGGCGATATCTTCGGAGAGGAAGATGGCGCGCGGCGCCGGCCGCTCGTCGTAGAACTGGGCCACGAAGGATTCGAGAACTTCCGCCGTGGAAAGCTCGCGCGGATGGCGCGGAAAATAAGGGCGGTTGCCCCAGTTCTGCCCGGCGCGGAAGAAGAACACCTGGATGCAGGTCTCCCCGCCCTGGCTGAACGCCGCGATCACGTCGGCTTCCGCGAATGTGGTGGGATTGATGCCCTGCTGCGACTGGATATGGCTCATCGCCTTGATGCGGTCGCGGAAGCGCGCGGCAGCCTCGAAGTCGAGCTGATCGGACGCGGTGTTCATCTGCCGGGCGAGCTCGTCCTGAACGCTGCGGCTCTTGCCGTTCAGGAATTCCTCGGCTTCGCGCACGAGTTCCGCGTATCCGGCTTCGTCGACGCGCCCCACGCAGGGCGCGCTGCAGCGCTTGATCTGGAACAACAAGCAGGGCCGCGTTCGGCTCTCGAATACGGAGTCGGAACAGGAGCGCAGGAGGAAGGCACGTTGCAGCGTATTCAACGTCCGGTTCACGGCGCCTGCACTGGCGAAGGGCCCAAAATAGACGCCTTTGGTCGACTTGGCGCCGCGATGCTTCAGAAGCTGCGGGAAGGCGTGGTCTTCGCGCAGCAGGATGTTCGGAAAGCTTTTGTCGTCGCGGTACGAAACATTGTAGCGCGGCTTCAGCCGCTTGATGAGGTTGGACTCCAGCAGCAGCGCTTCTATCTCGCTTGCCGTGGTGACGAAGATCATCTCGGCGGTGTCCGCGATCATCCGGGTGAGCCGGTCGCTGTGCACCGCGCCGCGGGCATAGGACGTCACGCGCTTCTTCAGGCTCTTGGCCTTGCCGACATAGAGCACGTCGCCCTTGTCGTTGAGCATGCGGTAGACGCCCGGCCCGTCGGGCAGCGTCTTCAGATAGGCCTCGATGCGCGCAGGCCCCTTCAGCGGCGCGTCGGTGGTGGAGCTGTCGGTCATGGAACATCCATTATACCGGCTTTTTGCCGGAACAAGGGCTGAGAGGCGCACATTCCGATGAGAAAGAGGCCGGTCATGGCAGCCATCAAGGATTTGCAACGTCCGCATGAGAGGCTGGTCGCCGCATTGAAGGCAGCCGCCGAGAAATTGCCCTCGCCGGACGACGGCCGCTTTGCCGACCCGTTCGAGCGATTCCGCGATGCGCGTGTGGTCTTGCTGGGTGAGGCGACGCACGGAACGAGCGAGTTCTACCGTGCCCGCGCGGCGATTTCGCGGCGGCTAATCGAGCGGCACGGCTTCAACATCGTGGCGGTGGAGGCCGACTGGCCCGACGCCGCGCGTATCGACCGCTATGTGCGCCACAAGCGCCACGCCCCCAGCGAGGAGCACGCCTTCGCGCGGTTTCCCACCTGGATGTGGCGCAACCGCGAGGTGCATGATTTCGTGGACTGGCTCCGCCAGCACAACGAGACGGTGAAACCGGAGGCCCGCGCCGAATTCCGGGGACTGGATGTCTATTCGCTTCGCGCTTCGATGGCGGCCGTGCTGTCCTATCTTGACCGCGTCGCGCCGGAGGATGCGAACGACGCGCGCCGGCGTTATGGCTGCCTCACACCCTGGCAGGATGCCCCGCAGCGCTACGGCCATCGCGCGATGATGGGTGCGGACACCTGCGAAAGCGCAGTGACCGAACAGTTGCGCGTGATGCTGGAAAGGCGCCTCTCCTATATGGCCAGGGACGGCGAGGATTTCTTCGATGCCGAGCAGAACGCGCGTATCGTGCGCGCGGCGGAAGAATATTATCGCATCATGTATCGCGGTTCGACGGAAAGCTGGAACCTGCGCGACCGGCACATGTTCGACACGCTGCAAGCGCTGCTGCGCCGCCGCCCCGATGCAAAAGCGATCATCTGGGCCCACAACTCTCATATCGGCAATGCCGCGGCGACGTCGATGGGCTGGGAAGGGGAGTTCAACATCGGTGAGCTGTGCCGCACCGCGTTCGGTGATGCGTGCGTGGCCATCGGCTTCGGCACCGACCGCGGGACCGTCGCGGCGGCGTCGGAATGGGACGAACCGATGGAGATCAAGACGGTGCGTCCGGTGCGCGAGGACTCGTTCGAATATCTTTTCCGCCGTACCGGCGAGCCGCGCTCGCTCATCGACTGGCGTTTTGCCCATCCGGAATTGCGCGAGCCCCTGAGCGAGCCACGGCTGGAACGCGCCATCGGCGTGATCTATCGGCCCGAGACGGAGCTGATGAGCCACTATTTCCGCGCCGTGCTGGCCGAACAGTTCGATGCATTCGTCTGGTTCGAGGAAACGCGCGCCGTCGCGCCGCTCGGCGATGACATCCCCGAGACGGGCATTGATACGTATCCGTTTGGGCTGTAAGCGCGATCCGGAAAAGTGCGAAGCGGTTTCCCGGATTAATCGCGCGACAGATTAAGGCCGATAACGCTCGATCTCGACGCCGCCGGATTCCGCGCCGGGCAGGGCGTGGAGCTTTTCCACCCGCACGCGCGCCGTCTTCACGCGCGAATCCGCAAAGCTGGCGGCAGCGATGCGCTCGGCGAGCGTTTCGGCGAGATTGATGTGGCCCGCGCCTATGATCTTGCGGATAGCCTGTTCGATACTGGCGTAGTCGACGACCCGTTCGAGCTTGTCCTCGACGGCGATCAGGTCCTCGACCGCGAGGTCGACATTGATGCGCACGGGCTGAAGCTTGCCCTGTTCGTGGCCGTAGACGCCGATATGCGCCAGCACCTCGAGGTTGCGGATGAAGACATGCCGGATGCCGCGCGCGGCATCGGCGATGCGAAGCGGCTGGACGTTGGATGCCTGCGTCATGTCATTCCACCACGTTCACGTCCGGCGTCTTCCACGCCAGATGCTGTCCGCCGTCCACCGCGATCATCTGCCCGGTCACGGCGGGAGCGTCGAGAAGATAACGCACGGCGTCGCAAACGTCCTGTGGTTCGGCCCCGCTTTTGAGCATAGTGGCCTCGCGTTGGCGGTTGAAATCGGCCTCGCTCTGCCGCGCGTTGCGCATGGTCGGGCCCGGTCCTACGGCATTCACGCGAATGCGCGGCGCAAGGGCCTGCGCCAGCGTGGTGTTCAGCCAATGCAACCCTGCCTTGCTGAGGCTGTAGGACAGGAATTGCGGCGTCGCCTTCAAGACGCGCTGGTCGATGAGATTGACGATGGCGCCTTTCATGTTGAACGGAAGCTGCCTGGCGAAGGCCTGCGAAAGAACGAACGGCGCGCGGAGGTTGACCTCCATGTGCTTGTCCCAGCTCTCGCGGGTGGCATTCGTCCACTCGTCGTTCTCGAAGATCGACGCCGAATTGACGAGCGCGGTGAGCGGGCCGAGCTCCTTAACGGCGCGCGGAACCAGTTCCACCGTCTCGCTTTCGCGCATCAGGTCGGCCTTGAACAGCGCGACTTTCACGCCGGCGGTGCGCGCATCTTCGCAGGTCGCGCGCGCTTCTTTTTCGGACAGATGATAATGCAGCGCGATGTTCCAGCCGTGGCGCGCGAGATCGAGCGCGATAGCGCGGCCCAGCCGCTTCGCCGCGCCAGTGATGAGAACGGTTTTGACCTTGTCCGCCATGCGCGCCTTATACCACGCCGTTCAGGCGACGAACCCCACGGCCTTCTTGACCTCGACCATGATCGGCTCGGCCACCGTGCGGGCCTTTTCGGCGCCCGACCGGAGAATGCGGTCGATCTCGTCCGCGTCCGCCATCAGGCGGCGCATTTCGTCTGCGATGGGTTTCAGCTTGCCGACCGCAAGCTCCGCCAGCTCGTTCTTGAAGCTGGAGAATTGCTGGCCCGCGAACTGCACGATCACGTCCTTCATCGGCTTGTCGGCGAGACCAGCATAGATGTTGAGCAGGTTCTCCGCTTCCGGCCGACCGGCGAGACCTTTCTCGTCATCGGGCAGCGGATTGGGATCGGTCTTGGCCTTGCGGATCTTGTTCGCGATGGCGTCCGCATCGTCGGTCAGGTTGATGCGCGAATTGTCGGACTCGTCGGTCTTCGACATCTTCTTGGAACCGTCGCGCAACGACATCACGCGCGTTCCGGGCCCGGTGATCACCGGCTCCGGCAAGGGGAAGAAGTCCGGTACGGAATAGTCGTTGTTGAATTTCTGCGCGATGTCGCGCGCCAGCTCGAGATGCTGTTTCTGGTCCTCGCCGACCGGAACATGCGTCGCCCGGTAGACGCAGATGTCCGCCGCCATCAGCACCGGATAGGTGTAGAGGCCGACAGACGAGCGCTCCTTGTGCTTGCCGCTCTTCTCTTTGAACTGGGTCATGCGGTCGAGCCAGCCGAGGCGCGCGACGCAATTGAAGATCCACGCCAGCTCCGCGTGCTCCTTCACCATCGACTGCGCAAAGATCGGCGTGTGCTTCGGATCGACGCCCGATGCGATGTAAGCGGCCGCCACTTCGCGCGTCGCGCGTGTCACGTCCCTCGGCAGGGCATAGCCGGAATCCTGCGTCAGGGCGTGCATGTCCACGACGCAGAAGAAGCAGGGCATCTCGTTCTGCATCCGCACCCAGTTCTTCAGCGCGCCCAGGTAATTGCCGAGGTGCAGCGTATTCGTCGGCTGCATGCCGGAAAGGACGAGTTGCTTGTGGGTGCTCATGATGGGCCTCTTGAGAGGCGCGGGTTATGCCCGCAAAGGCTCCCGTCCTTCAAGGGCCTCTTCGGAGAGGACTTTCAGCAGACGCGCCTCCACGCTTTTCAGGCGCTCGGGATGGGTGATTTTATGGCCGAAACCGTCGCGCACATAGAACACGTCGATGGCGCGTTCGCCGTAGGTGGCGACGATGGACGAGGAGATCGAAAGGCCGCTCTCGAACAGCGCCTGCGTCACGTCATAAAGGAAGCCTTGGCGATCAAGGCCTTCGACTTCCACGACGGTCGCAGTGGTCGACGCTTCGTTGTCGAAGCCGACACGGGGCTGAATGTTGAACGCAGCGACGCGCTTCTTGCGCGGCGGGCGCTGCGCCAGAACCCGTCTGGGCGACGTCTCGCCGCTCAGCGTCTTCTCGATACACTGGCGCAGCCGCGCGATGCGCGCGGGATCGCCAAACGCTTCGCCTTCCGCATCCTGAATCGAAAACACGTCCAGCGCGAAGCCGTCGGAGGTGGTGAAGGCCTTGGCGTCCACGATCGATCCGCCGGACACCGCGATGGCGCCGGCGAGCTTGGAGAACAGCCCAGGGTGATCGGGCGTGTAGATCGTCACCTCGGTGACGGCGCGGAAAGCGTCACTCTCCGCCGTCATGGACAGCAGGTCGCCTTTTGCATCCGCATCCGCAATCAGGCGCGCCTGCCGCTCATAAGCGGCATCGTCGAAAGCCAGCCAATAGGGATCGTAGTGCCGCGTTACGGCGCGCTCGCGCACGGGGTCTGGCAAATCCGCGATGCGTTCGCGCAATTTCATCTTCGCCGATTCGATGCGCGCGACACGCCCCGGCATGGCATCGCCACCGGACATGGCGGCTTCCGCCTCGTAGTAAAGCTCGCGCAGCAACTGGCCTTTCCAGCCATTGAACACGCCGGGCCCCACGGCGCGAATGTCCGCGACGGTGAGGACCAGAAGCAGGCGCAGCAGTTCCGGTGACTGAACCGCCGCCACGAAATCACGCACGGTCTTGGGATCGGAAAGATCGCGTTTCTGCGCCGTGTCGCTCATCACCAAATGATCGCGCACCAGGAACACGACAGCCGCCGTGTCGGCGGGCGAAAGGCCCAGACGTGGGCACAAGCTCTCGGCGATATTGGCGCCGACCAGCGAGTGATCGCCCGGCAACCCCTTGCCGATGTCATGCAGCAGGATTGAGACATACAGCGCCGCGCGAGACTGGATGCGCTTGATCACATCCGTCGAGAGCGGATGATCGTATTTCAGTTCGCCGCGCTCGATGGCGGCGACGTTGCCGACGGCACGTATCAGATGCTCGTCGACTGTGAAGTGATGATACATGTTGAATTGCATGAGCCCGACGGCGTGATCGAATGCCGGAACGAAGCGGCCCAGGACGCCGGCCTCGTTCATCCAGCGCAGCGTGCGTTCTGGATCGCGGTGCGAGGTGAGGATTTCCAGAAAGAGCCGGTTCGCTTCCTTGTCATTGCGCAAAGCCTCGTCGATCAGATCGAGTGAGCGCGTGATCGTGCGCAGAGCCGCGGGGTGAACGTCCACGCCTTTCTCGTCCGCCATGTGGAAGATGCGAATGAGATTGACCGGGTCGCGCCTGAAGGTATCGGCCGGCGCGTTCAGGCGCCCATTCTCGACGAAGAAATCCTCGCTGCCGGTCCGGGGCTTGAGGAACCCGGGCAACAGACGCGCCAGGGAAGGCTTGGGCTTGCGGTTCTGCTCTTCCAGTGCCGCGCAGAATATGCGGGTCAGATCGCCGACATCCTTGGCAACGAGGAAGTAGGCCTTCATGAATTTCTCGACGGCGCGGCGCGGGTTGTCGCCGGTGAACCCCATGCGCGCGGACAATTCCGGCTGGACATCGAAGGACAGTCGTTCTTCCGCGCGGTTTGTGAGATAATGCAATCGCACCCGCACATCCCACAGGAAGGCTTCCGCCTGCTGGAAGGTCTGTAATTCCTCGCGGGTATAAACCTCGCCGACCAGATCGGCGGTGTCGTCGGTGTGGTAGATGTATTTGCCAATCCAGTAGAGCGTCTGCAGGTCGCGCAGCCCGCCCTTGCCTTCCTTGATGTTGGGTTCGACAAGATAGCGGCTCTCGCCCTGGCGCACATGACGCTGGTCGCGTTCGGCAAGTTTGGCCTGCACGAAGTCCTGGCCGGAACGCGCATCGGCGTCGTCCCAGAACTGCTTGCGCATCTGGTCGAAGATCGCCCGGTCGCCCCAGAGAAAGCGGGCTTCGAGCAATGCCGTTCTGATGGTGACGTCCTGCTTGGCCAGTCGGGAACATTCGGCAAGCGAGCGCGCCGCGTGGCCGACCTTCAGTCCGAGGTCCCACAGCATGTGAAGGATGAACTCTATGACGCTCTCGCCCCAGGGCGTTTCCTTGTAGGGACGAAGGAACAGCAGATCGACGTCGGAAAACGGAGCCATCTGTCCGCGCCCGTAACCGCCGGTGGCGACGATGGCCATGCGCTCGGCCTGCGTGGGGTTCTGCGCGTAATAGAAATGCTTGGTCGCGAAATCGTAGAGAACCTGCAGCAAGACGTCCTGGAGCGCGGAAAGTGCGTGGGCCGCCCCAAGCCCCTGAATCTCGCCGCGTTCAACGCGCGCCTTCACCAGTGCGCGCGCATCGTTGAACACCGTCTTGATGTGCGCGAGCGCCAGCTTGCGCAGCTTGGCAGAGTCCGAATTGGCATGGGCGAGCGCGGTCAGATCGCGCCTGAGCGCGTCACCGTCCAGAAGTTCGATCCGAAGAGGAGATTCAAAACTCAAAAATCACCTTGCCTCTGCCTGGCCGCATAGAAGAACGCGGTCCAGGCAAAGGCAAGGAACGAAACTGCCTACATTTTGCCCTCAAGCGGGACGAGCGGGGCATTGGCCAGCCAGCGGTTGAAGAGGCCCGCCAGCCCGCCGCCGACAAGCGGCGCCACCCAGAATGCCCAGAGCTGGGAGATTGCCCAGGTGCCCTGGAAGATCGCGACTCCCGTCGAACGGGCCGGGTTAACCGAGGTGTTGGTCACCGGAATGGCGATCAGATGTATAAGCGTCAGCGCAAGGCCGATGGCAAGCGGCGCAAAACCTGCCGGCGCGCGCGGTGACGTTGCGCCAAGAATGACGAGCAGGAACATGAAGGTCATCACCACCTCGCAGATGAGCGCCGCTTCGAGCGAATAGCCCTGCGGTGAATGTTCGGCATATCCGTTCGAGGCAAAGCCGCTCGCCGTCGGATCGAACCCGGCGTTGCCGGAGGCAATGGAATAAAGCACGGCTCCGGCCACGATGCCGCCGGCCACCTGTGCCACCCAGTAGGGAATGACTTCACCGATCGGCATGCGGCCCGCGGTGTAGATCCCCAACGTCACCGCCGGGTTGAAGTGGGCGCCCGAGATATGTCCGAATGCATAAGCGCCGGTCAGGACGGTGAGGCCGAACGCCAGCGCGACGCCGGCGTAGCCGATGCCGATGTCGGGCAGCGCCGCGGCCAGCACGGCGCTGCCGCATCCGCCGAGCACGAGCCAGAACGTGCCGATGAACTCCGCCGCAAGTTTGCGTGTCATGTCCATGATGAAGGGTCCCTCCCTGTCTGGCGCGAATCGCGCTGCGACGGCGGAATCCTACAACGGAGTGCGAATGGCCTCTGCCGAACGGAAGGTCACCGTGGGGATTTTCTCAAAGTGGAACGTGATCCGGTTGCATTGCAACACGCGCGAGCCAGGCCGACACAGCCGGATATCTGGAAAGTTCGAACCCGCCTTCGTCGGCGCAATGGGTGTAGCCGTAAAGCGCGATGTCGGCGATGGAATAACGGCCGCCGGCAAACCAGTCATGCGATGCAAGATGCGTCTCCATCACGCCGAGGGCGGCATAGCCCCTTTCCATGAGCATGGGCCATTCTCCTTTTCGGCGCTCCTGCATCTCCGGCGTGCCATAGGCTTTGATGAATCGCGCCACCGCGATGTAGGGCTCGTGGCTGTATTGCTCGAAGAACATCCACTGCAGTGCCTGTGCCCGTCCCCAGGCATCCGAAGGCTGGAGACTGGAGCCTTCGCTCAGATGCCAAAGGATCGCGCCGCTTTCCGCCAGCGTCCGGCCGTCGTCGAGTTCGAGTAGCGGCACCCGGCCATTCGGGTTCTTGGAAAGGAATGCGGGCTTGCGGGTAAGGCCATCGTGCAGCGGATATTCCTCGAGCCTCAGCGGCACGCCCAATTGATGTGCCGCGAGACGGATCTTGTAGCAATTGCCGGAGACGGACATTTGGTGAAGCGTGGGCACGGTGCATTTCCCTTCGTTGGCGGCGCGGACAATGCATGATTCATCCATGCGTGCCGTGCGGGCCCCGTCCGCGAAACGATCTTTCAATGCAGGCCTTTGATTTTGTGGTGCTTTGATGCCACGCATGGGGCGTATGACGCAGATCAAGGAACTATAGTCCGCTGCTGCATTAGATTCCGCGTCGGCTTTTCGCTCGGAGGGTCCCATGAAATTCGTTCATTTCGCAGTAGCGGCGGTCTTGATCGGCGGCACGGCAGGATTGATCTGGCCGGCTCACGCCGATTCGCTGCCGATGGATCAACCGATCACCGTCGACGGTATCGAGACGGCCTGCAGCGGAATCGGCGACGAGGCCCAGACAGACCCGCGCTGGCCGGCCTATCCGATCCGCGTCGAGTTCTCGAATGGCGGCGCGCAGTATCTTTCGGGCGCGCATGTCACCCTCAGCCAGCACGGCAAGACGCTCGCGACCTTCGACTGCTCGGGAGCGTGGGTGCTGTTCAAGAACCTGAAGCCGGGTGAGACCTACAAGGTCGCCGCCACGATTACCGATGAACCTGGCGCCGGTGAAAAGAGTGCGACGTTCACGCCGCCCGCGCACGGCCAGAAGCGCGTGGTGATCCAGTATCCGATCGAACCGGGCAAATAGGTTCGATCCGAGAAACCGGTCTGAAAAAAAGACGGCGGGAGTGATCCCGCCGTCTTCTCTGTTTCAAACCCGAAACTCTCTCAGAGAGCCTTGAGGTTGACGGCCTTGGCGCCGCGCGCATCCGGCTGGATGTCGAACGAAACCTGCTGGCCTTCGTTCAGCGTACGCAGACCGGCGGCCTGCAGCGCGGTCACGTGCACGAACACGTCCTTGCCGCCGCCTTCCGGGGAGATGAAGCCGAAGCCCTTGGTGGTGTTGAAGAACTTCACAGTTCCAGTCGTCATTTCACGTCTTCCTAGTCACTTGATTTCACGGATGGCGACATGCCGTCCGCGAACGCCGGCGACGCTTCTCATCGGGAAGGGGTATTCGACTGTCTCGTCCGGGCGCGCACATCAGGCGGGCAGGGATTCAAACAACGAGTGCGCTTCTTCCGTGACGGGATGCCGTCTGCGTTCGGCCCCTATACGCGGCTTGGGGATAAATCGCAATCTGGAGACGCGAGGGCGGCCAAGGCAAACGGCGGTTAACCGGTCTTGATCCGGCGGATTTTGGCGGTTTTCGGCTTCGCGGCCGGCTTGGGCGCATTCTCGGCGGCGATGCGCTCTTCCTCTTCCCTGGCCAGGCGGAGGGCCCGCAGCTTGGCGGTCTTGGCATCGGTCGCCGCACGTTCGCGGGCGAGTTCTTCGCGGACCAGCACGTCGCGCTGCTCCGCCTTTGCGAAATGGTTTTGGGCGCGGGTCCGCGCGGCGTCGCGCTCCTGCGTCGATCTTGTGTCGGCCACGTAGCCTCCTTTCACGGGCGAAGGCGGATGCCGGCCGATCGCCGCCATCCGCCACCCTGTTCCTTAGACGGCCTTGAGGTTGGCCGCTTTGGCGCCGCGTGCGTCCGGCACCACGTCGAACGAAACCTTCTGGCCCTCGTTCAGCGTGCGCATGCCCGATGCTTCCACGGCTGTCGCATGGACGAACACGTCCTTGCCGCCGCCTTCGGGGGAGATGAAGCCAAAGCCCTTGGCGGTGTTAAAGAACTTTACGGTTCCGATCGTCATTTTACTTCCTTGAGTCATTGAGTGCCGCGCACGCGGAAATCGCGGTCGCGAACGTGGAATACGATAGTCTCGGGCTTTGGAAGTTTTCCGTTTGGTTCGGCGCGCAACGAAGCGGGTCGTATCAGCAGGAGCGCTTCGTCTGTCAGGGACGTAAGAACCACGTACCCACAATATAGGTCTCCTGACCCCGCAAAACAAGGAACGGAGGCGGAACAGCCGGAATCGGCAGAATCCCCGGGTGGAACAGACCGCCGCCCCGGCTTCGCTGGCCCGTCCGCCCGTTTCCTGCTTCGTGATCGGTTCGAGCGGTGCCTACGGGCATGGTGCGCTTCATGGAGCATCGCGATGCTGTTCTGTGTGTCGCGCAATCGCTCGTCACACGGACGAACCCGAAATTCCGCCGGCGTTCTTGGAAGCGCTCAGCGTGCTGGCTGCCTTATTTCGCCACAATGGTTTCGGAAACCTTGATAACGCTGGGTTTCCTGCGCGCGGATTCGCCGCTTGCGAAATCGCGCAATGTGAAGGAAAAGCAACATCATGAGCTACGCCGATATTCTCGACCGTTCGCCGTCGCGCATGCGCGCCGACCAGACTCTGCTTCTGGATCTGATCGCAGTGCTGATGGCGAACAAGGCGGGCCTTCGCCGCTGGAGCGTGATGCGCGCGATGCGCCAGCGCGCCGAGAAAGCCAATCGCGAAGTCACGCCCAAGTTCGAGGACGATGTCGAGCGCGCATTCCGCAAGCTGTGCGAGGGCGATGCGGTGCGCGGCAACGCCAATCCCGACACCGCGCTGTTCTTCCGTCCCAAGGAGAAGGCCGGCGAAGTGTGGGCCATCCATCCCGAGCGCGCAGAAGCCTGGCTGAACGGCACCAGCGAAGCCGCCTAAGGCGGTTGTTGTCGAAAAAAGCCCGTCGCGTTCGTTCCGATGAACGGATGTCGATTTTTTCGATTCCGGTTTGCGCATCTCTCAAGATGTTGTGGCAGCAGGGCGCCGGCGCAGTCGAATTCACGTTTTGGTACCTACCCCCCCGGGGCCCCCTCTCCCCCGGCATCTCAAGATCGCGCGCGCACATCTCCCTTTGCCGGAAACCCCTGGTCACCCGCCGATCTGGAAATGCCACGATAAGAACAAATGAAGAACATGTCAAGCCGGTTCCGCTGGGAGCGCACGTCGCGGAACGCCGTTGTTCTTCCGGAAGGGCCAAAGACGGAGACGAGCCATGAAGATCAACAAGACGCTCCTGGTGCTTGCGGCCGCCGGCTTGATCGGCGCGGGCGCGGGCGTCGCGCTCACCGGCAGCGCCTCGGCCGAAACGATCGGCCATCGCTGCGACGCCTATGGCTGCTGGACGGTGAGCTGCGACAATGACGGCGACTATTGCCGCCGCGTGTGGGACGAAGATCGTTACGCCCGCCGCCACTACACGGCGAGCGGCTACGCCTACGATCGCGGCAACGGCCGTTACATCGGCAACACCTGGGTGCCCTACGACCAGTATCAGCGCCATCGCACATGGTCGTGCGACAGCGACGGCGACAACTGCCACTGGATCTATGAATCGTTCTGACGTTCGGTGAACGCGAAGCGGGCCCGCGAACGATGCGGGCCCGTTTTTGCGTGCATCATTCGCGATGAAACCTGTTCCAGATGATGCCGCCGACAAAGCCGCCGATCATGCCGACGGTGGCGGTGACGCCGATGAGGATAACCGCGCGCACCGGGTCGAACGGCTCGATGTGATAGACCGGCGTGATGAAGTGAATCCAGAAAACGAAATCGGCCAGCGTCTGCGCAAGGTCGGCGGCGACGAGCGCCAGCCAGCAGGCGTGCCACAACGCCAGCAGGACCGCGAAGACAAGGCCGGTCTTGAACGGATTGACCATGACAGCCCCCTTTCGGTGCGCGCCAAGCGTGCGGCACGCAGAGGGTTCGCGTCTTGAGGCGCATCAACAAAACGGCGGCCAAGTTGCGCAGGGCCGCGAAACGATCCTGGCGTGTGGTCGTTCATCCAGATGAACGGGCGCGCCCTTGCAGCGCCGCGCGCGCCACAACATTACCCCAAAGCCGTAACCCGGAACTCAGGAACGCAAGGCCGCGCAACCGCGTCGTTAGGGCATGGGAGATGGGCGCCCGATGAAAAACAACGACGGAGAAGCGTTATGAAGCACGTTCTGAAAACCACCGCTCTCGCCGGCCTTCTGGGCCTTGGCGCCGTGGTCGCGGCCACGGG
>DATIVW010000052.1:0-7076 GCA_035465595.1 Rhizomicrobium sp.
GAAACGTTCGTCTTCAGCAGGTCGTCATAGGATGTGGACTTGATGTCAGGAGCGGACGTGACGGTTACCACTTCGACGCCATCAAGCGGCAACGCGGCCAGCGCACGCGCATACAACGGGCCCTGTTCAGCAAATATCATCTTCGGCTTCGAAACTTCGAAGACGTGCCTCAGCTTGGAATGATCGCCGCTCATCAGCGAATAGGCGACGCTTACCGGCGCAAGAGGCACGCGCGCCTTCATGGCGCCGAGCATCATCACGGCATGCGTGATCGAGTTTCCCGAAAGGATCATCAGCGGCGTATCGGCTCCGAGCCCGCGGTTGAGCAGCGCCTGTGCCACCGCATTGGCGCGCGCATTCGCCTCGCCATAGGTGATGTATTTCCAGTCGCCGGTCTTGCCGTCGGGCAGCGTCTGACGCTGGCCGATGAAGTTGCGTTCGGGGTGCGCGGCCGCCCTTTCCTCGAGCAGATGGGCAATGGACCGGGGCATCTTGCCCAGCGCATGGCGCGAGCGGATGTACACCGTGCCGTCGGATTTCCGCTCGACTTCGATGTCCGGCGCCTTCTGCGGAAGGGGCTTGAATGGCGGCAATTCTGTTTTCGTCTGAATATTCATGACGTTAGCTCCCAATGCGCGAATATCTACACTTCGCACTCGTTATTCGTTATAAACTCCCCTCAATCGCGGGATTTTCCCGTCGGAGGAGCGTTCATGCGCGGCAATAGCGTTCTGCTCATCATTGGCGGCGGCATCGCGGCCTACAAGAGCCTTGAGCTCATCCGGCGCCTTCGCGAGCGCGGAATCTCATCGCGCGCGGTGCTTACAAAGGCGGGCGAACACTTCGTCACGCCGCTTTCCGTTGCGTCACTGACGGGCGAAAAGGTCTTCCAGGATCTGTTCAGCCTCACCGACGAATCCGAGATGGGGCATATCGAGTTGTCTCGCTCCGCCGATCTCGTCGTGGTTGCGCCGGCGACCGCCGATTTGATGGCGAAAATGGCGAACGGCCTCGCCAGCGATCTTGCCTCCACCGCCCTGCTCGCGACCGACAAGCGCGTGCTGATGGCGCCCGCGATGAACGTGCGCATGTGGAATGCGCCGTCCACGCAACGCAACCTCGCGACACTGAAGAAGGACGGCGTTCTCTTTGTCGGCCCGAACGATGGCGAGATGGCGTGCGGCGAATTCGGTCCCGGACGCATGGCGGAACCGGGCGAGATCGCGGATGCGATAGAGGCTGCGCTGGCGCAGAGAGCACCCGGCCCTTTGGCCGGCGTTAAGGCGCTGGTGACGGCAGGCCCCACGCAGGAGCCGCTCGATCCGGTGCGCTTCATCGCCAACCGCTCCTCCGGCAAGCAGGGTTACGCGATTGCCGACGCCCTGGCGAAAGCGGGCGCCGACACGACGCTGGTGTCCGGGCCTGTCGAACTCATCGCGCCCCGTCGCGTGAAACTGGTGAAGGTGACGACGGCGCGCGAAATGCTGGCGGCCTGCGAAAGCGCGCTGCCGGCCGATGTCGGCGTGTTCACCGCCGCCGTCGCCGACTGGCGGCCCGACGTCGTCGCCAACGGCAAGATCAAGAAGCGCGAAGGCGCGGCTGCGCCCGAGCTCAAGCTGGCGCAGAACCCCGACATCCTGGCCACCATCAGCGGCGGAGCCAGGCGTCCGCGTCTCGTCATCGGCTTCGCGGCGGAGACGGACGACGTCATCGCCAACGCAAAGAGCAAGCTCGCGAAGAAGAATGCGGACTGGATCGTCGCCAACGACGTGTCGCCGGCAACCGGCATCATGGGCGGCGACCGAAACACCGTTCATCTCGTCAGCAAGAACGGCGTGGAAGACTGGCCCGAGATGAAGAAAAGCGAAGTCGGAACGCGGCTTGCCGCGCGCATCGCCGAAGCGCTGAAAGGCAAGGCGGCGTGAAGATCGAAATCCTGCGCCTTCCGCACGCCAGGGATCTGCCCTTGCCCGCCTACGCCACCGAAGGCTCGGCGGGTCTGGATCTGCTCGCCGCGATCGACCACGACATGGAATTGAAGCCCGGCGCGCGTGCCGCGATACCCGCCGGCATCGCACTCGCCGTGCCGCACGGCTTCGAAGCGCAGGTGCGCCCGCGCTCCGGGCTGGCGCTCAACCACGGCGTCACCTGCCTCAACACGCCCGGAACGATCGACAGCGACTATCGCGGCGAGATCAAGGTGATCCTCATCAATCACGGCGACGCGCCGTTCCCCATCAAGCGCGGAACCAAGATCGCGCAGATGGTCATCGCGCGGCACGAGCACGCACAATTCGTCGAAGTTAGCGCGCTGGGCGACACCGCCCGCGGCGCAGGCGGCTTCGGCTCCACCGGAATCCACATCAAGCAGAACTGAGCAGACCATGTTGAAACTTTCCCGAAAGACCATGCTGGCCCTCGAGGCCGTCATCGATATTGCCTTCAACGCCCGTCCCGAGCCTGTCCAGGCGAAGGAGATCACCGCGCGCCAGGGCGTGCCGCAGCGCTATCTGGAACAGGTGATGCAGCAGCTCGTGCGTGCCGGGGTGCTGAAGGGCGTGCGCGGACCGCGTGGCGGCTATCGCCTCGCCCGCGAGCGGCGACGCATCTCCATCGGCGACGTGGTGCGCGTCGCCGAAGCCATCGACGACGGCGAGGCGGAGAATCCGGAGCCGCGTTCCGAGCTCGGCACGCGCGTGGTCACGCCGCTGATGGCGCGGCTGCAGGACCAGGTGATGGCGCAGCTCGATGCCATCTCCATCGAAGACCTTTGCTCGCAGGCACGCGCCGCGGGCGTCGATTGCGGCGGGCGCAGCACCGCCGATTTCACCATCTGACAGGAGCAGGACATGGCAGAACGCAAACCCGGCCGCGGGCGCATTTTCAATTCCATCACCGACACCATCGGCGACACGCCGCTGGTACGCCTGCACCGCCTGCCGAAGGAGGCCGGGGTGAAGGCGGATATCCTTCTCAAGCTGGAATTCTTCAACCCGATCTCCAGCGTGAAGGACCGCATCGGCGTCGCCATGATCGAGGCGCTGGAGAAGCAGGGCGTCATATCGCCCGGCAAATCCACGCTCGTCGAGCCGACCAGCGGCAACACCGGCATCGCGCTCGCCTTCGCCGCGGCGGCGAAGGGCTACAAGCTCATCGTCGTCATGCCGGAATCGGTTTCGGTCGAACGGCGCAAGATGATCGCCCTGCTCGGCGCCGAAGTCGTCCTCACCGAAGCGCCGAAAGGCATGCGCGGCGCGATCGCAAAGGCGCAGGAGATCGTGGCGGCCACGCCGGGCGCCATGATCCCGCAGCAGTTCGAAAATCCCGCCAACCCCGACATCCATCGCCGCACGACGGCCGAAGAAATCTGGAATGACACCGATGGAAAGGTTGACGTCATCATTTCGGGCGTCGGCACCGGCGGCACGATCACCGGCGTCGGACAGGTGCTCAAGCAGAAGAAGCCGTCGGTCAAGATCATCGCGCTGGAGCCGGAAGATTCGCCGGTGCTGTCCGGCGGCCAGCCGGGCCCGCACCCCATCCAGGGCATCGGCGCCGGCTTCGTGCCGACCATACTGGATCGCAAGGTGATCGACGAAGTCATCACCATCGGCAATGAAACGGCGTTCGACATGGCCCGCCGTGTGGCGCGCGAAGAAGGCATTCCTGTCGGCATCTCGTCCGGCGCGGCGATCGCGGGCGCGCTGGAAGTCGGGGCGCGTCCCGGCATGGAAGGCAAGACGATCGTGGCGATCATCCCCTCCTTCGCGGAACGCTATCTTTCGACGGCGCTGTTTGAGGGTATCGGCTAGGCGCTGGCTTCCGTATCGGACTCGTCGAGCCCGGCCTTGCGCCCCACGCGCTTGAGCAGGAACGACGCGGCGAGTCCGAGCGCGAGCAGCACGCACCCGATCAGCCACCCGCTTTCACCGGCGAACACCGCGCCGCCGGACGCGCCGATCTCCACCTGCACGAACGTGATCGGCAGCATGCCGAAGAATGAACCGATCAGATAGTCGCGCCAGGAAAGCTCGGTCAGCGCGAGCAACGTGTTGATGCCGCTGTGCGGCGGACCGGGGATCAGCCGCAGGATCGCAACCGCGCGCCATCCGCCCTCTTCCGCGCGCTGGATCATGCGGCCGATGCGCGGAGAATGATCGAGGACGCCTTCGCCGCCCATCCAGCGCGCAAAACCGAAACCGGCAGCAGCGCCCAGGGTCGCGCCGACGATGGCCCACACAAGCCCCCAGGCGATTCCGAACAAGAGCCCCGCGGCAAGGCCCAGCACCGTGCGCGGCACCCACAGAAGGCTGGCCGCGATCTGCAGCCCGATGAAGATCACCGGTGCCCAGGGATTGCCCGCGATCATGTCGCGAATGGCGAGCGGGTGGATGTCCGCGCGATACACGATGCCCAGAACGATGCCGGCGAGAATAACCAGCAGGGCCGCAGCGCGCGCGATGTTCTTTGTCACGTTTCTGTCGTGCCTCAAATCGCGGGCAGAACCTAGCCGAACCGCGAAGCCCCGGCGTTGCTCATTTTGTTAACCGTTCCCAAAATGGCGCCGTTTCGGCGCCCTTTGAGAATATTTCGACAAAAATTGCAAACCGTTCCCTGGGTCCCGGTGGCGTTTCCCGCTGCAGTCGGCAACATCTGCAGGACGGCGCGGAGATTCCCATGCAGGCGGAGCCCATAAGACCGGCGCGGATCGGCCCGTGGACAGCGATCGGCCTGATGATCGTTGTGTTCGCGATCCTGCAGGTTGTACTGGCGATGGCGCGCACGAGCCTGTCGCCGCACCTTCCATCGGCCACGCCGCGGGACATCGTTGCCGTGCGCGCCGCGAGCAGCATAGTCCTGCTGTGGTTGCTGTTCGGTGCCGTCTACGTCCTGCTGCGCCTGCGCGGACAAACCTTGCTCGGCATCGGCTGGAACGTTTCATCCTCGATCTGGGGTTGGCTGCTCGGCTTCGCGTTTGGCGTCCTCTATGCCGGCTACGTCGTGCTCCAGATGATCCATGCCGGTGCGCCGGTTCTTACCGATTGGTCGATGTTCCGCATCCTGGTGGCGCTCGGCACCGGCATCTCCGCCGGCATCTGCGAGGAGGCGGTCTTCCGCGGCTTCGTGATCACCCAGGCACGCGACGGCGGCGCGCACTGGATCGTGCAGCTTCTGATCTCGGCGATCCTCTTCGGCCTCGCTCATGTCGGCTGGGGCGGCATGACCGGACATGTCGAGATCGGTCCGATGATCGGCGCGATATCGGCGACGGCCATTCTCGGATTGATGCTCGGCATCACCTATCTGGCCAGCGGCCGCAGCCTGATCCCGCCCATCCTCGCGCATGCCACGATCGATTTTGTCATCGAGCCGTGGCTGCTGCTCTACGCTGTCACCGGCGGACATTTCTGATCACCCTGATGCCTGCAGGGAAAACAGAACCGATTGCGCGTTCGCGCATTCCTCCCTCATATGGCAGTTCGCCATCGCCGGAGGAAATTCATGAAGCTCTATTATTCGCCGGGCGCCTGTTCACTCTCGCCTCATATCGTCGCCAATGAAGCAGGCATCCCGCTGGAGCTGGTGAAGGTCGACCTGAAGACGCACAAGCTCGAAAACGGCGACGACTTCACCAGGATCAATCCGAAAGGATACGTGCCCGCGCTGCAGCTCGACGACGGCAACCTGCTCACCGAAGGCCCCGCCATCGTGCAATATCTGGGCGACCTGAAGCCGGAGAGCAGGCTCATCCCGCAAAGCGGCTTTGGCCGCTACAAGGTCGCGGAGTGGCTCACCTTCATCAATGGCGAGATACACAAGAACTTTACCCCGCTCTTTGCCGGCGCTTCGGAGGCGGTTCAGGCCGAAGCGCGCGACAGGATCGTCAAGCGCTTCGACTACGTGAACGGCGAACTCGCGGGCAGGCAATTCCTCACCGGCGACACATTCACGGTGGCGGACGCCTACCTGTTCGTGATGACGACATGGGCGCACCACATGAAGATCGCGTTGCCCGAAAACCTGCGCAAATTCTTCCAGCACGTTTCAAAACGCCCCGCCGTTCACGCGGCGATGAAGGAAGAAGGATTGATCAAGTAGGGTTTCGTTCACCCTGTTCGTGCGTTGGGAAAGCGTATAGCGCCGAATTACCCGTGCTTTACGCACGCACGCTAATTTGGCGCTGCGTCCCAACCAGAATGGAGAACAGGATGCAGATCTCAAGCATGGGCAGCACGCCCCAAATGGCGCAGATGGCCAAGGCTGCGGAAGCGACCGAAGGCACAGGCCCTGACCGTGATGGCGACGGCGACGACGGCGCAGTGAAGGGACCAACCCTTTCGTCCACCGCACCCGGCGTCGGAAACAGCGTCGACATCAGCGCCTGATTGGACAAACCTGGAAATGTCCGCCTGAGAAGCAGGCGGACATCTTTCTCGCCGCCCGCGATCTTTCCCCGCGTGGGGGCGGGAAACTAGAAGCTCTCCTCAAACATCTGACGCATCACGGCCCATGAACGGCGATCCGTCGCCGCGTCGTACTTGAAATTGGGAATGCCGAAGGCATCGACACCGGCGTCGGTGAAGCTGTGCCCCGCCCGGCCGTAGATCAGGAACTGCCAGTCGGCCCCGGCAGCCTTCCACTGCGCGATCAATCGGTCGCGCCCTTCGGCGGGGATCAACGGATCCTTCTCTCCGGCGCAGACGACGATCTTGCCGTGAACGGGACGCTCGTCCTTCTCCGGAACGCCCTGCAGTCCCGGATGGAATGACACCACGCACGACAAGTCCGCCGTGATGCGCGTCAGCTCCAGAACACTCGCGCCGCCGAAACAGAAACCGATGGCGCCCAGCCGGGCCGCATCCACGTCTGCCTGCGCCTTCAACTGCTGAAGACCGGCAAGCATGCGCTCGTGCCAGAGCTTCGGGTTCGCGATGAGCGCTGTCAGAAGCGCCATCGCCTGGTCGGGCGAGGATGCGACTTCGCCGTAGACATCGTAGGCGAATGCGGCGTAACCGAGTTCGGCCAGCTTGCGGGCGCGTTCCTTTTCGTGATCGCGCAACCCGCCGCCCTGATGA
>DATIVW010000053.1:0-9138 GCA_035465595.1 Rhizomicrobium sp.
TGATGGACGTGATTGAACTTGACGTCCGGATAGACCTGGCGGATCAGTCCGCCATAGGTCGTGCCCTTGTCGTCGAGCGGGATGTTCGCCATCTGCTCGAAGCTGGGCTTCAGCGCGGCAAGGCCTTCGAGCGTCGTCTGCGGGCGTGGAAACTCTTCATGGTCGAGCGCCAGCGATCCGTCTTCCTTGTAGACAGGCACGAGGCTTTTCTTGAAATGGCCGCCCTTGATCGCGACGTCGGCGCGCTGCTGGCTCACCAGCGCGAGTTCGTCCACGGCCTGGCGCGAAATGCCCTCCATGCCGGCGATGGCGTCGGCGCAAACGCCTTGATGCGATTGCGGATGGCGCGCGCGCAGGCGCAGGTTTCCCGCGTCCATGAACGGCGGCGATTTCGGATCGGCGGTGGAAGAGGTGTAGCTCATCATCTCCGTGCCGCCGGCAATCACGAGATCTTCCATGCCCGACATGATGTTCGCCGCGGCAATGTTCACGCTGGTGATGCCCGAGCCGCAGAAGCGGTCGAGCGTCATGCCGCTCGCCTTGACATTGTAGCCCGCGTCGAGCGCCGCCATGCGGCCAAGGTCGGCGCCCTGCTTGCCGCGCTGCGACGAGGTTCCCCAGATGATGTCGTCGACTTCAGCGGTGTTGAGATCGTTGCGCTTGGCGATGGCGCTCAGAACCGAAGCGGCGAGCTGCTGCGGGTGAATGTCGGCAAGCGCGCCTTTGCCGACCTTGCCGATTCCGCGCGGCGTACGGCAGGCGTCGATGATCAGGGCTTCGGGCATGGGTTGTCTCCGTAGGTTTGGCTGCGCTTTTCCTAGCGCAGCCAAACGCCCGCGCAAACGCAATTCGCGTTCGAAGATATTCTTTCCGCAGCGTCGGCGCGCCGTTACGGGTGCTGGTTCACTTGCGCGTAGACAATATCGCGCAGCTGGTTGTCATTCGCGCCGGCGGGAGCATCGACAAGGGTCCGCAACAGGCCCGGATCGTCCCAGGGGATGTCGTGATGCGCGCGGGCCAGCCAGTAGCCGCCTGCATCGTTGCGCTGCCAGGCGCGCGGAAAAAACGCCACCACATCGTTTTCGATCGGCGGACGCATTCCGGAGTTCGCGGCCGACAATGTCGCCGCGAGGCCGGCGGGGAGATCGCGCCCTGCGCCGTACGCCAGCGTTCCGCCTTGCGTGGCGCGCGGATTGATCTCGATGAGATGGACATCGCCATTGGCGTCGCGAATGAAGTCAAGGCCGTGCAGTCCGGAAAGGCCGAAGCGGCGAGCCGCCTTTGTCGCAGCCTCCTCGATCTGCCGGCAGTCGGTCCGGCGGATCACGTTGGGCGGCCCGATCGTGCCTTGCGCGACAAGCACGTCGTAGCCGAGCGATGCCACGATTTCACCGTCCTTCGCGGCGAAGGCGCTTGCCGCGGGATGACCGGGGATGAATTTCTGCAGCGAAATCGTGCGTTGCATTGGCGCGATGGCCTCGTGCAGGAAATGCGCATCCCTGCGGCGCACCGCCCGCGCCAGGCTGCGCCAGCGCGGCGGCGGATAGGCGAGCCTGCAAAACGCCGCTCGTGCTTCCTCGCGCGAACGCACAATGGCGACGCCTTCGCCGCCCCAGCTGCCATCAGCCTTCAGCACGGCGGGAAGGCCGATGCGTTCGATTGCAGCGGGCAATGCGTCCGGATTTTCGATTGCAATGCTGTCGGGCACGCGGACGCCTTCCGCGCGCATGGCTTCGAGCGAGCCCTGCCGCGAGAGGACAAGCGGATAGTCCGACACGCGGCCGAGCGAGCGCTCGATAAGCCTTGCGACGGGAGAGGACGCTTTTTCCCGCCGGTGCAGTTCCAGAAGCTGCGTCACCGCGCGGTCGTCACAGGCCATGATCAGGTCGGGTTTGGATTGGGAAATCGCGGCGCGCAGTGCGGCGATGGGAAACAGAGCATTGTAGTTGAAATTCCGGGTCACATAGCGGCTCGCCCGCACGGGCGCCTGTTTCGGGGCCAGCGAGTCCACGCTGCATCCGGCGGTGACGAAACCGCTGGCATAGCGCGCCGCCGTCGGCCATCCGATCGTTGCGGCAAGAAGAATTCGGTTAGCCATGTCCGGCCGTCCTGGGATCCGCTTTCCCTCTCGCAAGAACCGTTCCTGGCACGAAACTGGAACCATCGCCGGCAGGCGAACCAGGACGTCGGGATTCTTGCGTCGTTTCGAACCAGACGTGTCAAAGCGGGAAAGAGGATTGCTCATCATGAAACAGGTTTGCGAAGTCGCCGTCATCGGCGCGGGTCCATATGGTCTGTCAGTCGCTGCCCAGCTGCGCGCGCGCGGGGTGGACTACCGCATCTTCGGCAAGCCCATGGACACGTGGAACGCCCACATGCCGAAGAACATGACTTTGAAGTCCGAGGGCTTTGCCTCCAATCTTTCCGCCCCGTTCCGGGGCTCGCTGATCAAGGACTATTGCGCGCAGCACGGCATCGCCTATTCCGACCGCTCTACGCCCATCGCGCTCCAAACCTATCTCGACTACACAAACTCTTTCCGTGACCGTTTCATACCGGATGTCGAAGACACGCTGGTCAGGAAGCTGGCGCGTGGTGCCGATCATTTCGAGCTGGTGCTCGACACCGGTGAAACCGTGGCCGCGCGCAATGTCGTGCTGGCCGTCGGCGTGAGCTGGTTCGCGTGGACGCCCGGCGTGCTGAAATCGCTTCCCGCGGCGCTGCTGTCGCACAGCTACGCACATCGTGACGTCGAGCAGTTCCGCGGCAAGGACATTGCGGTTGTCGGCTCCGGATCATCGGCCATCGATCTCGCTCATCTGCTGCAGGAAACAGGCGCTTCGGTGCGTATCGTGGCGCGCCGCAAGCAGCTTCAGTTCAACCGCGTGCCGGACGGTGCGCCGGGTCCGCTGCACTGGGTCAAGGAGCCGCCGTCAACCATCGGCCGCGGCTGGGGTTCGTATTTCTGTGCCGAGGCACCTCATCTCTTCTATCGTCTGCCGCGCCAGATGAAGGATCGCGCCATTGCCAGCCACATGCATCCGGCCGCCGGCTGGTTCATGCGCGAGCAGGTTGAGGGCCGCATCCCGATGATGACCGGTCGGACGCCGGTCAGGGCGGAAGCAAAAGATGGCCGCGCCGTTCTCACGCTGGCGGGCGAAAAAGGCGAAGAGACGCTGAGCGTCGATCATGTGATTTCCGCCACGGGCTATGAGCCGGATGTCGACAGGCTGCCTTTCCTCGATCGCGCGCTGAACGCGAAGATCGCCCGTTCCAAGCGCTCGCCATGGGTGAGCGACCGGTTCGAGACGTCGGTTCCGGGCCTCTACGCAACCGGCCTTGCGGCAATGGACATGTTCGGCCCGTTGCTGCGCTTCATGGTGGGCTCGGAGTTCGCGGCACCGCGCCTTGCGGCCCATCTGGACCGGATGCAGCAACGCACGACCGCGCGAGCAGCCTAGGCAAAGCTTTCCGTCATCGCCGAATAAACCAGCGTGCGCAGGTCGCGGCGCAGGGTCAGGCGGGCGTCGGTGCCCATCACCTGCGTCATGAACACGACGGCGAGGTCCTCCTTCGGATCGATCCAGAACGCGGTCGAAGCCGCGCCGCCCCAGAAGAATTCGCCCGGCGTTCCTGGCAGCAGCGTCATGGCCGGGTCCATGGTCACGCCGCAGCCGATGGAGAAGCCGATGCCCTTGTAGCCTGCCTCGCTGAACATGCCTTCGCCCGCCACCATGTCGGTGAGCAGCTTGCCGCCCGGCAGCAGGTTCATGGAGAACATGTCCACGGTCTTGGGCGACAGGATCTGCACGCCGTCGAGCGTGCCGCCGCCCAGCATCATCCGGCAGAAGCGCATGTAGTCATGCGCGGTGGAGACGAGGCCGCCGCCGCCGGATTCGAATTTCGGCGGTTCGGCGTAGGTCGACTTCCCGGCATCGTCCTGGATCTGCAGGCCGCCGCCCTTCTTGGGCTGATAGCAGGAGGAGAAGCGGTCCATCTTGTCGGCCGGCACGCTGAACGAGGTGTCCTTCATGCCGAGCGGCGTGAAGATGCGCGTGCGCAGAAATTCGCCGAGCGTCATGCCGGACAGTTTCTGCACGAGATACCCCATCACATCGATGGAGACCGAATAGTTCCAGTATTCCCCCGGCGAGAAATCGAGCGGGATATTGGCGAGCTCTTCGACAAAGGCGTCGAGGCCGCCTGGCGTCTGGAAATCGCCGATCTTCTTGCGGCGATACTCGGCGTCCACGCTGGTGCGCCACATGAATCCATAGGTGAGGCCGGAGGTGTGGGTGACGAGGTCGATCACCTTCATCCGGCGCCTGGGCGCCGTGGTGATGAATTGCCCCGCCGTGTTCTCGACCAGGCTCGGGACGCCGCTGCCGTAGACGCGCAGGTTCTTCCAGGACGGAATGTGGACATGCACGTCGTCCTCAAGGCCAAGCTTGCCTTCCTCGACCAGCATCATCAGCGCCACCGCCGTGATCGGCTTGGTCATGGAATAGATGCGGAAGAGTGCGTCCTCGCGCATTGCCTTGTTGCGGGCGAGGTCCATGGAGCCGCTCATGCCGGTATGGACGATTTCGCCTTTGCGGCAGATCTGCGTCAGGATTCCCGGCAAAACCCCCGTGTCGACATATTTCTGCTTCATCACGGCATCGACGCGTCCCAGCCGATCCGTCGAAAAACCCGCGCGTTCCTTGGCCATTCCGGTTTCCTCTATTTTTCTGAACGAAAGCCTAACCCATGCCGGGCGTTTGAAAAGCCCGGATGTTTCGGCCCTTAACGAAAGGTGTACGCGGTGACCCGCATCACATCTGCGCGTATTTCTTCCCTTTTTAACGCGAACTGCTGTAAGGAGGCGCGGGGTCCTGTTCTTGTGTCGAAGGGCGTATTCCTTGTCGAAAGTAGAATCCGGCGCGCCAGCCGCCGCCGCGGATTGGATCCGCATACTCAGCAATTACCGCGATCCCAGTGTTGTCCGCAGCACGTTTGAGTTGATCGTGACCGCCGTGCCGTTCGTCGGGCTTTGGCTCGTGATCTGGGCCAGTTGGGCCTTCGGCTACGGGTGGCTGTCGTTCGTCCTCGCAGTTCCGGCCGCCGCCTTCCTGGTGCGGCTGTTCCTGATCCAGCACGATTGCGGCCACGGCGCGTTCTTCAAGCATCGCGCACTCAACGACTGGACCGGCCGCGTCATCGGCGTTCTCACGCTGACGCCTTACGACATGTGGAGGCGCGCGCACGCGATCCATCACGGCACAGCCGGCAATCTCGACAAGCGCGGCGTCGGCGATCTCGACACGCTGACGGTGCGCGAATATCGCGCGATGAACGTCTGGGGCCGGTTGCGCTACCGGCTCTATCGCAATCCGATTGTGCTGTTCGGTATCGGTCCGATCTACATGTTCATCCTGCGCCATCGCCTTCCGCTGGGCGAGACGATCCGGCACTGGCGCTCCTGGATCAGCCCGATGGCGACCAATGCGGCTATCGCCGCCCTCGCGGTTGGCCTCATGTACCTGATCGGCTGGAAGACCTTCCTGCTGATCCAGATTCCGATCACGCTGATCGCGGGCGTCATCGGCGTGTGGCTGTTCTTCATCCAGCACCAGTTCGAAGGCACCTTCTGGGCGGAAGGCGAAGCCTGGAACGTCCATGATGCGGCGCTGCGCGGCTCATCCTACTATGCGCTGCCCAGCCCCTTGGCCTGGCTCACCGCCCATATCGGCATCCACCACGTTCACCACCTTTACGCGCGCATCCCGTTCTACAGGTTGCCGCAGGTCTTGCGCGATCAGGCGCCGCTGGCGTCCGCCTCGCGCGTCACGCTCTGGCAAAGCCTGAAATGCGCCAGGCTGGCGCTATGGGATGAGGTGGAGAACCGGCTGCTGTCCTTCAAAGACGCGCGGAAAATCCCGCATTAGGCTGTCGCATTTGGAAGCGAGTAGCGGCGGGGGGCATCGCGTCTCCACGGGCGATCTGCGCGCGGCGACGGTGGCACTTGCCGCCGCGGCTTTGGCGTCGTTAGGGTTCCCGAGCCGATATTTCTAAAGACAACAAAACTCCGGAAACGCCCATGTCCACCAATCCCAATTTCACGCCGCCACCCGGCTGGCCCGCCATGTCCATCGCGCAGGCCCACGCCATGCTGACCGCACCCGGCACGCCGCTGGAGATGGACGAAGTCGTCATCCGAGGCATCAGGACCCGCGTGTGGAAGAACCTGCCGCCGACCTTGCGCGAGCTTCTGGCGGCCGCGCGCGCCGCCCACGGTCCCAAGGAATTCCTTGTCTATGAAGGCGATCGCGCGACCTATGAAAGCTGGTACCGCGCCGCCGTGGCCATCGCGAACGAACTGATCAAGCAGGGCGTGAAGAAGGGCGACCGCGTCGCGCTCATCATGCGCAACCTGCCGGAATGGCCCGCGATCTTCTACGGCGCCGAAATCATCGGGGCCATCGTCACGCCCCTCAATGCGTGGTGGACCGGACCTGAGCTGGAATACGGCCTCGTCGATTCCGGCACCAAGATAGCGTTCGTGGATTCGGAACGCCTGGAGCGTATCTCCGAACATCTCGTCAATTGCCCGGATCTGAAGCGAGTCTATGTCAGCCGCTACGAGGATGCCGATCTGCCGAGCCCGATCGTGCATCGCCTTGAAGACGTAATCGGCAAGGTGAACGACTGGATGAAGCTGCCGGATGCGCCGCTGCCGGACGTGCAGGTCGGCCCCGATGACGACGCCACCATCCTCTATACATCCGGAACCACGGGAAAGCCCAAGGGCGCGCTCGGCACACATCGCAACATGCTGTCGAACATCATGGCGGCCGCATCTGTCGCCGCGCGAAACTTCCTGCGACGGGGCGAGACGCCGCCGGCGGCATCGCCCAACGATCCGCAGCGCTGCACGCTGCTCTCGGTTCCGTTCTTCCATGCGACCGGCTGCTTCGCGGTAATGAACCCGACCGTCGCCGCGGGCGCCAAGATCGTGCTCATGCGCAAATGGGAGCCGGAACTGGCGATGCAGCTCATCCAGCGCGAGAAGATCAACAGCGCCGGCGGCGTACCTACCATCGCCTGGCAGCTCATCGAGCATCCCAACCGCCACAAATACGACCTGTCTTCGCTCGAAAGTGTCGCCTATGGCGGCGCGCCGTCCGCGCCGGAGCTGGTGAAGAAGATCATCGAGACATTCCCCAAATCCGCCGCCGGCAATGGCTGGGGCATGACGGAGACATCCGCTACCCACACTTCCAATAGCGCGGAAGACTACCAGAACCGTCCGTCGAGCTGCGGTCCGGCGGTCGCGGTTTGCGACATCAAGATCATGGATATCGAAGGCAAGAAGGAATTGCCGCGCGGCGAGGTCGGCGAATTGTGGGCGAAGGGTCCCAATATCGTGAAGGGTTACTGGAACAAGCCGGAAGCGACAGCGGCGACCTTCATCGACGGCTGGGTCCGCACCGGCGATCTGGCGCGCATGGACGAGGAAGGCTTCTGCTACATCATCGATCGCGCCAAGGACATGCTGATCCGCGGCGGCGAGAACATCTACTGCGTGGAAGTCGAGAACGTCCTTTACGAGCATCCCGCCGTGATGGACGCGGCCATCGTCGCGGTACCCCATCACACATTGGGCGAGGAGCCCGGCGCGGTCGTGCATCTAAAGCAGGGCATGCATACGACCGAGGACGAGCTCCGCCAGTTCGTTGCCGGCAAGCTCGCGGCGTTCAAGGTGCCCGTGAAGGTGGTGTTCTGGCCCGAAACGCTGCCGCGCAACGCCAATGGCAAGATCCTCAAGACCGAGCTGAAGAAGATTTTTGCCGCGCCCGCGTCCTGACCGGCGTGCTATTGCGCTCGATCAGGGTCGCCGGGTACATGACCGGACGAACAAGCAGGAGAACGCCATGGGTGCGAGTGGAATGAACGCCAAGAAGAAGCAGAAGCGCCGCCGTCACGCGGAAGCGCGCAAGAAGCGCGCGGAGCGCATGGCGTCGACGACCGAAAGCCGCCCGGCGCCGCGGCGGGGCGCATCGAAAGCCGGCGCCTGACGCTGGAAGCACGGATGCTGGACAGGCCCGCCGGCGTTGCCGGTGGGCTTTTTCTATGACCATCCGGTCCGGCTATTTCGAAAACAGCCCCATCAGCATCGGCTTGGCATAGAGCACGGCGGCATGCTCGCGGATCGCGTCGCGGTCGATGCGCATGGAGGCCGAAGCGTTCAGCGTGGCGTTGAGAAGCTGGGCCGCAATGACCGAGTCGATGGGCCGGATCGAGCCTTCCGCGATTCCATCCGAGATCATCGCCGAAAAGCGATCCGAGACGCGGTTCCACTGGCTCAGCATATCGTGGCGAATGGTTTCCGGCAGAGCGCTGATGGACGAAGTGCGCAGCAGCGGTCCGCCGTCGGATACTTGGAATTCCACCAGCGCCGCCGCCGCGGAGCATAGCCGCTGCCATTGCGTTCCCGGTTCGCGCATCGCGGCCGATTGCAGCCGCTTCATGATGTCGAAGCTGCGCTCGAAGCAGGCGACGACAAGATCGTCCTTGGCCTCGTTGTGGTGGTAGAACGAACCTTTCGTGACGTTCAGCTGGGCGGAAATCTTTTCCACCGACGCGCCGCGATAGCCATGCTGGTTGATCAGCCGCGTTGCCGCCTTGAGAAATGTGTCGCGCGCCCGTTCGCGATGGCTGACGGGCGGAAGCTGGATCAGGCGCACCAGCGTAGGGTTCCAGTTTACGGCGCCGATGCCCAGGCCGCTGGCCAGAATATCGAAGAAGCGCTCGCCGATGCGATCGTAATCCTCGATGTCGTAGCGGGAGAGCCAGTTGCTGGACCACCAAAGTTGCTCGAGCAAAATGTGCGTGCGCGCATTGGCGGCGGGGCGGTCGAAATCGCCGTCGAACAGCGTGCGCACCTTGCGGAACAGCTGATTGTAGGCGTCGACCACCCGGCTCTGGTGAGGTTCCTTCAGTGCCCGGATGTCGGCGAACGCCGCCAGCGGTGCTTCCTGCGCGAGGCGCACCCGCCGGTTCAGGTCCAAATGCAGCCTGAGGAATGCATGCAGCCTGTCGCGCGGATCACGTGCGCCGAGCGCCGCCGTGATCAGCGCATCGAAGCGTTCGATGCTG
>DATIVW010000054.1:0-9964 GCA_035465595.1 Rhizomicrobium sp.
CATATCGAGTTCCTGCGCTTCGGGACCAAGATCCCCATGGTGCTGCCCCAGCGCATCACCAGGGACTTCGTGAAGATGCTCAAGAAGCATCACCCGCGGTTCCTCTCCATCCACGTCACCCATCCGCGCGAATTCACGCCGGAGACGACCGAATCCCTCAATCGCCTGGCCGATGCCGGTATTCCGCTGGGCTCGCAGACGGTGCTGATGAAGGGGATCAACGACGACATTTCCATCATGAAGCCGCTGATGCACGGCCTGCTGAAGCGCCGCGTGAAGCCTTACTACCTCTACCAGACCGATCCGGTGAAAGGCTCGGGTCACTTCCGCACCAATGTGGAGAAGGGCCTTGAGATCATCGAAGGGCTGCGCGGCTTCACCACCGGCTATGCCACCCCGATCTTCGCGGTCGATGCCCCCGGCGGCGGCGGCAAGATCCAGATCGCGCCGGACTGCGTGGTCGGCCGCGACGGCGACAATCTCCTGCTGCGCAACTTCGAGGGCGGGGTCTACTCCTATCCCGATCCGGGCGGCACGCTCGGCGCCGACAAGCGCAAGACCAAGCACAAGCTGGCGGCAGAATGATGCGTATCGGCATCTGTTACGACCTGCGTTCCGACTACCTCGCGATGGGATACAGCGAGGAAGACACGGCCGAGTTCGACAGCGAGATAACCATCGACGCCATATGCGATGCGCTCACCCACCAGGGCTGGGAGCCGGTGAAGATCGGCGGCATCAAGCGGCTGACCGAGGCGCTGGTCGCCGGCGAGCGCTGGGATGCAGTGTTCAATTTCTGCGAGGGCATGTATGGCCTGGCCCGCGAGGCGCAGGTCCCGACGCTGCTGGACGCCTATCAGATACCTTACGTCTTCTCCGACGCGCTCACGATGGCGCTGACGCTCGACAAGGCGATGACCAAGCACATCGTCCGCAGTCAGGGCGTGCCCACGGCCGAATTTGCGCTGATCGAAAAGCCATCGGACATCGCCAAGGTCGATCTTCCTTTCCCGCTGTTCCTGAAGCCGGTGGCGGAAGGCTCGGGGAAGGGCGTGAATGCGCGCTCCAAGGTCAATGACAAGAAAGCGCTGTCGGCGACAGCGCGGGAATTGCTGCGCAAGTACAACCAGCCGGTCCTGGTGGAGACGTTCCTGCCGGGCCGCGAGTTCACTGTCGGCATCACAGGTACCGCCGAAGACGCCAAGGTTCTGGGCGTCACCGAGATCGTGCCGCTCGCGGGCTGGGTCGGCGACGGTTACGGCTTCGAGAACAAGGACACGGGCTGGGAAGAACGCGTCGAGATCGTTCGTGCGACGCACTTGCCCGAGGCCAAGCGTGCCGGTGCGGTCGCTTTGGCCGCATGGCGCGCGCTGCGCTGCCGCGACGGCGGGCGAATCGATATCCGGTGCGACGCGAATGGACGTCCGCACTTCATCGAAGTGAATCCGATCGCCGGCCTGCGTCCGGAGCATTCGGATCTGTGTTTCATCGCGAGTTATGAAGGCGTTAGCTATCGCCAGCTCATCGGCAAGATCATGGCGTCGTTCCTGAAGCGTCATCCGGCACTTGCGCCAAGGCGCCGAGTCGCGGCTTAATGAGTTCATGCGCGTACTCGTTCTGCATCTCGACGCCGATTCGCAGGCGCCGCCGGAAATCGAGGATTCGATCCTCACAGCGAAACAGATCGGCGAGACGCTGACGAAACGGGGCCATTTCGTTCAGTTGGCCCCGTTCGAGGCGAACTACGAAAAATTCGTCGAAGCGGTTTCGCAGGTGAAGCCGGACATCGTCTTCAACATGGTCGAACACGCGCTGGGCCAGGACCAGTTGTCCGCCGTGGCGCCGGCCTATCTGGAGCAGATGGGCCTGCGCTACACCGGCGGCGGTCCGGCCTCGATCGTTGCGACCTGCGATAAGCCCTTCGCGAAAGAGATCATGCGCGCGGCCGGGTTGCCGACACCCGACTGGTCTGTCGGTCCGCACTGGAAGGGCCTCGACCCCAACCGCAAATACATCGTGAAGTCCTCGACGGAAGACGCTTCTCTGGGGCTCGACGACGGCGCGGTGGTGATGGGCGCGGACGTGCCGCTGCGCGCGAAGAAATGCTTCGATGAATATGGCGGCCGCTGGTTCGCCGAGGAATATGTCGAAGGCCGCGAGTTCAACATCTCGGTCATCGAGGACGGCAAGGACCTGCGCGTGCTGCCGTTGGCAGAAATCCAGTTCATCGACTGGAATCCGGCCAAGCCGCGCATCGTGGGCTATGCCTGCAAATGGGATGACAGCAGCGAAGAGAGCAAGCGCTCCGCCCGCGTGTTCGGCTTCGAGAACGAGGATCCCAAGCTCGCTGCCGAACTTTCGCGCCTGACGCTGGAGGCCTTCAAGCTCTTCGGCAACCGCGGCTTCTCCCGGATCGATTTCCGCGTGGACGAGAACAACCGGCCGCTGATCCTGGAGGTCAATCCCAATCCGTCGCTGGATGTGGATGCGGGCTTCGCGGCGGCGTGCGCGCAGGCCGGTTACGACTACGGACATGCGCTGGAGAAAATCATCGCTGCAGCCCTGCAGTGATCGCGCTTTCCCGGGAATATGAATCCGTCTTCGGCAGGCCCGTCATCCGTGCGGTCGATCCCGCCATATTCGGCTATCGCTATTTCACCCACTGCATGTCCTGCGGCTTCTGCAAGGACCAGTGCTGCACCTATGGCGTGGACATCGACGTGGAGAACGTGGCGCGCATCGAGGCGCTGGGTCCCGATTTCGACGCACATGTGGGCGTGCCGCGCAGCAGATGGTTCACCAGGCAGCGCTGGACGGATCCGGAATTTCCCGGCGGCGCGCAGGCGCGTACGCGGGTGAAGGACGGCGCCTGTGTGTTCCTCGATCGGAAACAGCGCGGCTGCAAGATTCACAGCTACTGCCTGGTCAACGGCATCGACTATCACACGCTGAAGCCGCTGGTGAGCATCCTCTTTCCGCTCACCTTCGAAGGCGGCGTACTCGTGGCGTCAGGCGAGCTGGAAGACAAGTCGCTGATCTGCGCCGACCAGGGCCCGTCGGTCTATGACGGCCTGCGCGGCGAACTCGCCTATTATTTCGGCGAAGACTTCGTGACCGAGCTGGACCAGATCAGAGCCAGCCGCGCCGCTTGAACCAGAAATAGGGAACGGCACCCGAAACGACCATCAGCAGCAGCGAATAGAGATAGCCGAACCCCCAATCCAGCTCCGGCAGAACCTTGAAGTTCATGCCGTAGATGGACGCGATGAGGGTGGGCGGCAGGAACACGATCGCCGCCACCGACATGATCTTGATGATGTTGTTCTGCTCGTTGTTGATGAGGCCCAGCGTTCCGTCCTGCAGGTAGGACAGCTTGCCGGCGATGAAGGACGAATGATCCTGCAGCGATTGCACGTCGCGCGTCAGGGTCTTGATGTGCGCCTTGGTGTCCTTGCTCGACTTTCCCTCGACGGCCTGGGACATGAAGGTGAGCACGCGGCCGATGCTGAGAAGGCTTTCGCGCATCTTTGACGTGGCGCCGTGCTTCATTCCGAGCCGGCCCAGGACGCTCTGGAAGTCCTTGCTGCGGATCGGCCCGGCAGTGTCGGGATTGAAGATCTCGTGGTTGATCCCCTCGACCTCATTGCCGATGCGCTCCAGCACGTCGGCCATCCGGTCGATGATCGTGTCGATCAATCCCAGAAGCACGTTCTCCGCCTTGTGGGCGTAGTGCGTGGTGCGCTCGCAACGTGCCGCGAACGTGCGGAACGGCTGCGGATCGATGTAGCGGATGGTCACCAGCTTTTCGTGCGCCAGAACGAAGGTCACCACATCGGCCCTGGGTGTATCGGAATCCGAATTGGACAGGATGAGCGCCGTCATGAATACGCCGTCGTCCTCCTGGTAAAGGCGGCTGGAGATCTCGATCTCTTCCATGTCGGCGCGGGTGGGCAATTCCATGTGCAGGAACCTGTCCACCGCCCGGCGTTCGTCGAGCGTGGGATTGAGCAAGTCGATCCACAGCGATGCCGGGGGCATTTCGCTCTCCGGCGAAATCTCCAAGCCTTTGAGGCCGCCATTTTGCTGCTGATAGACTTTCAGCATGCGGGACACCGGAGGTTGGGGGTTGATCTTGGGCGGGCCTGCAGTCCGCCGTGCCCCTATTCCGCTGTCACGGTGGATTTTGCAAGATGAATTTGCAGGGCAGGCCCGCTCTGGCGCGGATAGGCGGCTTGTGGCGAAGTGCGCGCATGTCCATCCGGCTTCCCACATTCTCCGACATTGAAGACGCGGCGCGGCGCATCGCACCCTGGGCCGTGATAACGCCGCTGCTGGAAAGCCCCGCGCTGAATGCGCGCATCGGAACGCGGGTCTTCCTGAAGGCCGAGCCATTCCAGCGCACGGGCTCCTTCAAATTCCGGGGCGCCTGCAATCGCATCCTTCTGATCCCGGAGGCAGAGCGTAAGCGCGGCGTGGTGGCGTTCTCCTCCGGCAATCATGCGCAGGGCGTAGCCGCGGCGGCGGCGCTGTTCGACCTTCCCGCCACCATCGTGATGCCGGCTGACGCGCCGCAGGCGAAGATCGAAGGCACAAGGTCCTATGGCGCGAAGGTCATCACCTATGACCGCAAGGGCGAAGACCGCGAAGCCATCGCGCGAAAGGTTCAGGACGAAACCGGCGCGACGCTCGTCAAACCCTTCGATGATCCTTTCATCGTGGCCGGGCAGGGCACGGCAGGACTTGAGATGGCGAGGCAAGCACCCGCCGCGATGGACCGGGTCTTCGTCCCCGCCAGTGGCGGAGGACTGGCGTCCGGCATCGCGCTTGCCTTCGGGCATGAGAGCCCGGCGACCGAGATCTTTTCGGTGGAGCCGGAAGGTTATGAGGGCATGGCACTCTCGCTCGCCGCCGGCGTCCGCTCGTTCGCCCCGGCCGACAGGCCGTCGATGGCGGATGCGCTTCAGTCGCCCTTTCCGGGGGAGGTCCCGTTCGCAGTTGCAAAACAGCATTTGTCCGGGGGGGTGACGGTATCGGATGAGGCGCTCGCCCGGGCGGTCAGCTATGCGATCCGCGTGCTGAAAATCGTGGTCGAACCGGGCGGGGCCGCGGGATTGGCGGCGGTTTTGTCATCCGGGCATCACAATAAAAAAGATATAATTGGCGTGGTTCTGTCCGGGGGAAACGCGGATCCGCAGACCATTGCAGATTGCTGCACCCGCTTCCCGCAACCCTGAGCCAGACTTGGTTACCATGATCGTAACCACGCTTTTCAAGCTGCGTCCTTTTGGCTAGCATCCTGAAAAATAAATAAGCGTTTTGGGGCGTTGGGGGTTTTTTATGGATGTTGCGAACCGTGGCGGCACGCGCCGTTATGCGCGCATTGTCGCCAGTCTTGCGGTAACTCTGGTTCTTGTCGGCTGCGGAGGCCTTGGCCTTCTGCCCTATCAAACAGACATCCAGAACACGAAGTTCCGATCCTACAAGCAGGTTTCGCTCGCCTACGACCACATAACGCCCGGCGTCACCCGCATCTCCGATCTCACCGACATCGGCTTCGATGCGTCCACCACGCCGAACGTCGAGATGCTATCCTATCTGGGCATCATCGAGCGCTTCATGCCGCGCGACTCCATCAAGTTCGACACCCTCGATCCCGCCGTGCGCTCTTGCATCGACGCGCGCGATCATTGCACCGCGCTTGTCTTCCGCCCCGAGCGTTTGCACCAGGAGCGCACGGGCAACTGGTTCCTCGACGTGCTGGGCTTCGAGCGCACCACCGTGAATTACGGCTGGTCGGCGGAAGTTGTCCTTCTCATCCAGGACGGCCGCGTCGCCTACAAGGTGATGTCGGGCCGCCCGAACATCCAGGATTATCACGACAAGGTTTCGCCGCTGGGTCCGTTCCAGGATCTGGGTGGCATGGCCGTGCGCACCGCATCGAGCGCCGCCAACCTCTGATCGGTTGAACGAGCACAAAAGAAAACGGCCCTCGCGAGAGGGCCGTTTTTTGTTTGCATTGCGGGGCGCCGCTTAGCGGGGAGCCAGCACCATCATCATCTGGCGGCCTTCCATCTTCGGATACTGCTCCATCTTCGCGAAGGTTTCGGTGTCCTTCGTGATCCGGTTGAGCAATTCCATGCCGAGATGCTGGTGCGCCATTTCACGGCCGCGGAAGCGCAGCGTGACCTTCACCTTGTCGCCTTCGCCGAAGAAGCGCTGCATCGCCTTCATCTTCGTCTCGTAGTCGTGGTCGTCGATGGTGGGGCGCATCTTGATCTCCTTGATCTCGATGACCTTCTGCTTCTTGCGTGCTTCGGCGGCCTTCTTCTGCTGTTCGTATTTGTACTTGCCGTAGTCCATCAGCTTGACCACGGGAGGCTTCGCTTCGGGCGAAACCTCGACGAGATCGTATCCGCGCTCTTCCGCGATGGCGCGGGCTTCGTCGATACCGATCTCTCCGAATTTTTCTCCCTCATCTCCGATCAGGAGAATGGTGCGGGCGTGAATCTCCTCATTGACGCGGGGCCCGTCCTTGGAGGCGGACCGTTCCTGCGGGGCATTAAAACGTCTGGCGACTATGACTCTCTCCTGTTGTAAGCCGTGCGCAATCACGCTCCGCAAGGTCTCCACCGGGCCTCGCGAAACGTGTTTCGGTCATGGGCGCAGCGGGTTTGCCTTTCGTGATGGCGCGCCGGCATAAGTTGAACCCAAAGGCTGAACCCGTGCTGGCACTTGCCGTTCCGGCGGAATTCCACCGGAGTCGGGCTAGAGAATAGGTAGCGCGGCCCGTTTCGCAAGGGTTATTCGGCCACATCCTTGCGGGATTCCGCCTCGCCCTTGATGCGGGAAATGAACGATTCCAGAGGCATAGCCCCCAGGTCCTTGCCCGACCGCAGGCGCACCGCAACCTTGCCCTCCGCGGCTTCGCGTTCGCCGACCACCAGCATGTAGGGAATCTTCTGCAACTGCGCGTCGCGGATCTTCTTCTGCATGCGTTCGGAGGAGGTATCGATGTCCACGCGCAGCCCTGCGGTTCCGTTCACCACCGGGGTCGCGAAAAGCTGGTCCACGACCTTTTGCGCATAGTCGCCGACCTTGTCGGAGATCGGGATCACACGCGCCTGGATCGGAGCCAGCCATGTGGGAAATGCCCCGGCATAGTGCTCGACGAGGAACGCCGTGAAGCGCTCATGGGTGCCAAGCGGCGCGCGGTGGATGACGTAGAGCGGATGCTCCGCGCCGTCTTCGCCGATGTATTTCAGGTCGAATGTCTCGGTGGCCAGGAAGTCGAGCTGGTTGGTCGAGATCGCGTATTCCGTCCCGATCACCGACTTGATCATGAAATCGACCTTAGGGCCGTAGAAGGCGGCTTCGCCCTTGGCCTTCACATAGGGATAGCCTGACTCCTTCATGGCTTCCTCGATGATGTTCATCGCGGTGACCCATTTGTCCGGCTGGTCGACATACTTCTCCAGCTTGTCCAGGTCGGGCAGCGAGAAACGCATGTAGTAGTCCTGGATGCCCATCAGCTTGTAGTAGCGGGCATGCAGGTGCAGCACGCGGATGAACTCATCCTTCGCCTGGTCGTAGCGGCAATAGATGTGCGCATCGTTCATGCAGAAGCCGCGCACGCGCATCAGGCCGGAAAGACCGCCCGAGGCCTCGTAGCGATAGTCCTGCCCGTATTCGGTAATGCGGATGGGAAGCTCGCGATAGGAATGCCGCGTCGCACCGTAGATGGTGTGATGGAACGGGCAGTTCATCGGGCGCAGGTAGTAATTCTCGCCGTCGATATCGAGCGGCGAGTACATGTCTTCCTTGTAGTAGGGCAGGTGTCGCGACCGGTAGAACAGGTTTTCCTTGGTGATGTGCGGCGTGGCAACGCGGCGATAGCCTTCCTTGCGCTCTTCCTGGATGGCCAGGAATTCCAGCTCCTGCCGGATCACCATGCCGTTCGGCATCCACAAGGGAAGGCCCGCGCCGATGTCCGGCGAGAAGGTGAACAGCTCCAGCTCGCGGCCGAGCTTGCGGTGATCGCGCTTCTCCTGCTCCTCGAGCTTCAGGAGATACGCGTCCAATTCCTTCTGGTCGCGCCAGGCGGTGCCGTAGATTCGCTGGAGCTGGGCATTCTTCGCATCGCCGCGCCAGTATGCGCCCGCGATCTTGGTCAGCTTGAACGCATCGGGAATCTGCGCCGTGGTCGCAAAGTGCGGGCCGCGGCAGAGATCGTGCCAGTCGCCATGCCAGTAGATCGAAACGTCTTCACCGGCCGGGATGCTCTCGATCAGTTCGGCCTTGTAGCTCTCGCCGATGCCCTTGAAGTGCGCAACCGCCTTGTCGCGCGGCCACACCTCGCGGCGGGTCGGAAGGCCCGCCTTGATGATCTTGCGCATCTGCTCTTCGATCCTGGGCAGATCGTCGGGCGTGAACGGAGTGTCGCGCGCGAAGTCGTAATAGAAGCCGTCCTCGATCGCCGGGCCGATGGTCACCTGGGTGCCGGGATAAAGTGCCTGCACCGCCATGGCGAGCACATGCGCCATGTCGTGCCGGATCAACTCCAGTGCTTCCGGGTCCTTCTTGGTGATGATGCGCAGGTTGGCGTCTTCGTCGATGGGGCGGAATAGATCCCATTGCTTTCCGTTGACCTCGGCGACCAGCGCCGCCTTCGCGAGCCCGGGGCCGATGGAGGCCGCGATCTCGCCCGGCGTGATCCCGCGCGCGAACGTGAGCGCCTTACCATCCGGTAAGGTGACGGTCACATCGGACGCAGGCGAGGGCGCAGACACGGCTTTTCTCCTGAATAGTCGGTTGGGCGCGGAACATCGGGAAGGGGGGCCGGGAAGTCAAGCGAAGCCCGGGTTTGGCCTCTTTGCGGACCTCGCAAAGCGAGCGAAGATATGGGTGAAGACCGACTCTTTTGGGAGTTGTTGATGGCGCGGCTGGCGGTTGTGGGTTCGATTGCCCTGATTTCTTTGGCTTGCGCGACCTTGCCCGCGTGCGGGCAGCAGGACGAGACCCAGCGCATCCTCGCCGAATGCAGCGACCCGCCGCCAAGTGCCGTCGACTCTTGCCTCGAACAGGCACGCGTGCAGGAGGAGACCGATCCTTCGCCCGATCTGCAAAAGCTCGTCGCCAGTCTTATCAAGCGTCAGGTCGAGGCGCGCAATCAGCCACAAGACCTTGCTCCGTTGCCGCCCATGCCGACCGACGGCAGCGACCCCAATGCTTATGACTCGCCGCCCGTGCCGCCGCCGTCGTCCGATCTCGATAGCGGCAGCAGCTATGACGCGCCACCCGATACACCGTCAGCAGATGTTGCCCCGCCGGTTGAGCAGGGCAGTCCTGACGATGCCGATCAGGACAACACGGATCAGGCGCCGGATAGTGGCGCACCGAATCCCCCGCCTCAGGGCGATGGGCCAGGACGGGCAAACGACTAATGCTTTCGACACGGAGAAAACAATGAGATCTCTTCTAATCGCCGCCACGATCGCCGCCGGCCTGGCAACGGCCGCGCAAGCGCAGAACCCGCCAGCCTCCACCGGATCCATCTGCTTACGCAGTCAGGACATCTCGAACACGACGACGCCCGACGACAAGACGATCCTGTTTCACATGCGCGGCGGCAAGGTGTGGCGAAACGATCTGCGCGGAACGTGTTCGGGTTTGAGATTTCACGGGTTCATTTACACCGCTACGCCGCCGGACCAGATCTGCGGGAATCTACAGATCATTCGTGTGTTGAGAACGCACGCGGTGTGCTCGCTGGGCCCGTTCACGGAAGTCACCAAGGCGCCAGCGGACAACCCCATGTAAATGTGATCGGCCAAACGCCGCTCGTCGGTTGCATGATGGCGAGCGGTGGCGGGATAATCTGAAGGCGCGCGAGGGGCACTCGTTCGTTGGAGGTTTCAATGAAGTTGTTTGCTTTTGCGGCTGCGGCCGCACTGCTTGCCGCCGGACC
>DATIVW010000055.1:0-10612 GCA_035465595.1 Rhizomicrobium sp.
CTCGAAATCGGCAAACGGCGCCAGATATGGCGTTTGGCGAGCAGGAGAACTGTGTCTTCGTGAAACTAGGGAAAGAGTGGACGGGAGGAGGGGGAGGGGGTAGTGGAAAACGTGAAAACGACTGCTCCCGCGCACCGCGAACCACAACATGTTGTGAAAGCGCGATAAGCAGAGAGCGAAAATCGACATTCCATTCGAGGGGGCGGCCCCCTTCCACAAAAAAGCGCAAAAACCGCAATTCAACTGTCCAGGTTTTGCGCGGGTTCGAGGCAGCAGCGCGACATGAGCTTTCCCATTCACATCATCGGCGGCGGGCTCGCGGGCTCCGAAGCGGCCTGGCAGGCGGCCGAGGCCGGCTGCAAGGTCGTGCTCCACGAAATGCGCCCCGTGCGCGGCACCGATGCGCATCACACCGACAGTTTCGCGGAGCTGGTCTGCTCCAATTCCTTCCGCTCCGACGATTGGGAGAACAACGCGGTCGGCTTGCTGCATGAGGAAATGCGCCGCGCCTCATCGCTCATCATGCGCGCGGCGGATGCAAACAAATTGCCGGCCGGCGGCGCACTCGCCGTCGATCGCCACGGCTTCTCCGCCGAAGTCACGCACTGCATCGAAGCGCATCCGAACATCGAGATCCGCCGCGAGGAGATCGCGGGCCTGCCTCCGGAAGACTGGCAAAGCGTCATCGTCGCCACCGGCCCTTTGACTTCGCCAGCGCTCGCCGACGCGGTTCGCGCGCTGACGAATGACGATGGCCTGTCGTTCTTCGACGCCATCGCGCCCATCGTCCACAAGGAGTCGATCAATTTCGACGTGTGCTGGATGCAGTCGCGCTACGACAAGGGCGACGGCGCCGACTACATCAACTGCCCGATGGACCAGGAACAGTACCGCGCCTTCATCGCCGCGCTGATCGCGGGCGAGAAGACCGAATTCAAGGAATGGGAAAAATCCACGCCCTATTTCGAAGGCTGCCTTCCCATCGAAGTCATGGCCTCGCGCGGCGAAGAGACATTGCGCTTCGGCCCGATGAAGCCCGTGGGATTGAGCGACAAGCGCACCGGCCATCGCCCCTACGCCGTGGTGCAGCTTCGCCAGGACAACGCGCTCGGCACGTTGTGGAACATGGTGGGCTTCCAGACCAAGCTGAAGCACGGCGAGCAGACCCGCATCTTCCGCATGATCCCGGGCCTCGAGAATGCGCAGTTCGCGCGCCTCGGCGGCCTGCACCGCAACACCTTCATCAACTCGCCCAGGCTGCTGGAAGGTTCGCTGAGACTGAAGGCACGCCCGTCCATCCGCTTTGCCGGGCAGGTGACCGGCGTGGAAGGCTATGTCGAAAGCGCCGCTATCGGATTGCTGGCGGGCCGCTTCGCATCGGCGGAAGCGCGCGGCGAAGCGATCGTTGCGCCGCCGGCGACCACGGCATTCGGCGCGCTGCTCGCGCACATCACCGGCGGCGCGGATGAAAAGACGTTCCAGCCGATGAACGTGAATTTCGGCCTGTTCCCGGAGCTGAAAGGCGCGCGCGGCAAGGATCGCAAGAAAGCGATGTCCCATCGCGCGATTGCGGACCTGGAAGCGTGGCTCAAACCCGCGGCGCAAGCTGCGGAGTAGCTAGCCCCACACCTGCGGCTTGTGATCGGCCCAGGGCTGCCACGGACGCGCTTCCTCGATCTGCGCGGCGAGGCGATAGAGCGTCGCCTCGTCGGAATAGCGCCCGGTGAACATCATGCCGATGGGAAGGCCGGCCGACGACTTGCCCATGGGCAGCGACATCGAAGGCTGGCCGGTGATGTTGAACGGCGGCGTATAGCCGAACACGAAGGACTGGCGGCGGTTGAACTCCTTGGGATCGACGTTCACCGGATCGAGGTGGCCGATCTCCGGCGGCGGCGCCAGCGTGACGGGATTGAGCATCACGTCGAAGTCCCGCCACAGCGCGATGATCTGGCGCGAAATGAGCCGCATGTCCTGAAGGCCCTGCGCGACCTGTGCACCAGTGAGCTTCCTGGCGCTCTTCCAGCTCACCAGCGCCAGCGGCTCCAAGTCGTCGGGGCCGGGTTCGCCAAGCTTGCCGATGAGCTCTTCCATCGTCGCGGCCATCATGCCGCCGGACACCATGCCCTGCGCGCGATAAAGGCGCCGCCAGTCGATCGGCAGCTTGGGAAGCTCGATCATGGTGTGGCCGAGATCGCCGAGCAGCTTCACGGTGTCGTCGAACACCTTCTGCACGTCATCGGTGGGATTGATGCCGCGCGGCACTTCGGTGGAGAAGGCGATGCGCAGCTTGCCCGGTGGCGTCTGGATCTCCTCCAGATAGGGCCGTGCCTTGGGCACCGGCGCGTAAGGCGCGTCATCCTCGGGATAGCCCGTCGCATCCAGCATCGCAGCGCTGTCGCGGACGCTGCGTGCCAGGACGTGATCGCAGATCAGGCCGTGCGCACGGCCGCGATCGTCCGGGCCGCCCGGATTGCGGAACTGGGTCGGCTTCATGCCGACGAGGCCGCATTGCGCGGACGGGATGCGGATGGAGCCGAGCCCGTCCGAGCCATGCGCCATCGGCACCATGCCGCTGGCGACCGCCGCCGCCGCGCCGCCCGATGACCCGCCGGAGGAATGGTTGGGGTTCCACGGATTGCGGCAGATGCCCAGATGCCGCCCCTCCGTCGTGCCGGGAATGCCGAACTCCGGCGTGTTGGTCTTGCCGAACAGCACCACGCCCGCCGCGCGATAGCGCTTGGTCAACTCCGCATCGGCGTCGCTGACATTGTTGCGCAGGTAGCGGGAGCCATTCGTCATCGGCCAGCCGGCGACGGCCATGCTGATGTCCTTGATCAGGAACGGCACGCCCTTGAACGGACCGTCCGGCAGCTTGCCGTCGGCGGTCTTCTTCGCCTCGTCATAGGCCTTGTAGACGACGGCGTTCACTTTCGGATTATGCCGCTCGACGCGCGCGATCGCCTCGTCGAGAAGTTCGCGCGGGGAAACCTGCCGGCTGCGCACCAGGTGGGCGAGGCCGACGCCGTCATGCTTGTCATATTCCGCGAATGCCATGGTCGTGTCCTCAGAGTTGCGGGTATTTGTCGAACCAGGGTTGCGCCGCTTCGATTTGCGCCGCGAGTTTCAGAAGGGTCATCTCGTCGCCGCTGCGCGCCACGAACTGCACGCCGATCGGAAGATTGGCCTTGTTCCAGTGCATCGGCAGGTTGATGGCGGGTTGTCCGGTGGCGTTCTGCGTCGCGGTGAACGGCACGTAGTCGATGATCGGCGCAAAGGCGGCTTCCACGTCCTGCTCGTCGATATCGATGGTGCCGATCCGGAGCGGCGGCTGCGCCAGAGTCGGGGTCAACCAAAGATCATACTGTTCGTGGAATTTCCCCATGATGCGGGCGATGCGATACAGGGTCTGCTGTGCCCAGATCTGGCGCACCGCAGGGATGGTCTTGCCTCGTTCGTAGAGGCCCATGGTCAGGCCCTCGATGTTCTCGAGCGAGGGCTTCTGTTTCGTCATGAAGGCCAGCGTTTCAACGCCGAAGGCCGTAGCCGTTGCCCATAGCGTCATGAACGCTGTCGTCATCTCTTCGCTGTCGAGCGCGGGCTTGGCTTCCTCGACAACATGGCCAAGCTGCTCGCAGAGCTTGACGGTCTTCTGCATGGCCTCCGCCACATCGGGGTGGAACGGCGCGCCGCGGTAGTTGCTGGTTGCCACCGCGATCTTGAGCCGCCTGGGTTCGCTCCCGATGCCTTCGAGGTAGGAACCCTGCGGCGCCGGAGCGAAGTAGGGGTCGCTCAAGTCCGGCGGGCAGGAGAGATCGAGCATAGCAGCGGTGTCGCGAACCGTGCGCGTCACGCAATTGTCGACGCTGAGGCCTGCCGTGGAATCCGCATTGTCCGGTCCTTGCGTGATACGGCCGCGCGAAACCTTGAGGCCGACGAGGCCGCAACACGACGCCGGAATGCGGATGGACCCTCCGCCGTCCGTTGCATGCGCCAGCGGCACAATTCCGGCAGCAACCGCAGCGGCTGAACCGCCGGACGATCCGCCCGGCGTGTGCTCGGTGTTCCAAGGGTTGCGCGCCGCCCCGTAGAGCTTCGACTCCGAGACCGGCAGGATTCCGAATTCGGGGACATTGGTCTTGCCCAGCGGAACAAGGCTCGCAGCGCGATAGCGCCTAACCAGGGTCGCGTCATGATCGGCAAGAATGGGAGGCATCAGGCGAGACCCGCTGCGGGTCGGCATCCCGATGGCGCCGGCGCGCATGTCCTTCAGAAGCATTGGCACGCCGCTGAATGGACCATCGGGTACGGCTTTCTTCGCGGTGTCCCTCGCAACGTCGAAGGCCTTGAAGATGATGGCGTTGATCTTGGGATTGATGCGCTCGGCGCGAGCGATGGCTTCATCCACCAACTCGAGCGCCGAAACCTGCTTTTCCCGAACCAGCGTGCCGAGGCCTAACCCATCGTGTTTTCCATATTCGGCAAAGGCCATGGGTCAGACCTTTATGCTGTCATAGCGATGGGCCCATGGCGCCGCCTTTTCGATGGACGCCGCCAGCTTGAGCAGGCCTTCTTCGTCCCCAAAGCGCCCGACGAACTGCACGCCGATCGGCAGGTTGTCCTTGTTCCAGTAGAGCGGCAGGTTGATCGCAGGCTGGCCGGTGGCGTTCTGCATCGCGGTAAAGGGCACATAGTCGATCTGCGCGCCGAAAGATTTGGCAACGTCGCGCTCGCTGAGATCGAAGAAGCCCAGCTTCACCGGCGGCAGACCCAGCGTCGGCGAGATCCACATGTCATATTTCTCGTGGAAACGCGCTGCCGTGCGGCCGGCCATCAGCAGCGCGGATTTGGCGCCGATATATTCGCTCGCGGTCAGGCGCTTGCCCTGTTCGTAGAGACCCCAGGTCGTGCCTTCGAAATCCTTGTCCGTGGGCTTTCGCTGCGTGAGCATGGCGACGGTGTCGATGCCGTTGGCAAGGCTGCCGCTCCACAGCGCCATGAAGGCCGGGATCAATTGCGATTGGTCGAGATTGGGCGATCCTTCCTCCACTTCATGGCCAAGGTCGCGGCAGATCTTCGCGGCGTGTTTCACGGCGGCGAGGCAGTCCGGGTGAAAGGCGGTTCCGTCGAGCTTCTTTGCGGCAAAAGCAATGCGCAGCTTTTTCGGCTTGCGCTTCATGGATTCGAGATAGGACTTGGGCTGCGGCGGCGCCCAGTAGGGATCGCCCTGAACCGGCCCGGCTGTTGCATCAAGCGCCGCAGCGGTGTCGCGCACCGATTTGGAGACGACAAGGTCGGTAGCCAGACCGTCGATCACCTCCGCGAAGTCCGGTGCATTGCTCATCCGCCCGCGGGTTGGTTTCAGCCCCACAAGCCCGCAGGCCGAGGCCGGAATGCGGATAGATCCGCCGCCGTCATTTGCATGGGCCATTGGAATGATGCCGCCCGCGACCGCTGCAGCCGAGCCGCCGGAAGAGCCGCCTGTCGAATGATCCAGATTCCAGGGATTATGGGCAGGCCCGTATAGCTGGGATTCCGTCGTGGCGACGAGGCCGAACTCCGGCACGTTGGTCTTGCCGAACGGTACGAGCCCCGCACCCAGGAAACGCTCCACCAGCAGCGAATTGTGCATCCACGGCATCGCCGGCATGAACTTGGACGCCTGCCGCGTCGGCATCGTGGTGGAGAACGCGAAGATATCCTTCAGCAGAAACGGCACGCCTGCAAAGGGACCGCGCAGTTTGCCTTTTGCGCGGGCACGAGCGTTCTCATAGTCCTTGTAGATGATTGCGTTCAGCTTGGGGTTGAGCTTCTCGGCACGGGCAATCGCTTCTTCAAGAAGCTCGATGGGCTTAACCTTTTTCTTCGCGACGAGCGCCGCGAGCCCTAGAGCGTCATATTTCCCATATTCCGAAATCGCCATTGTCCAACCCCAGCTTTTTCTTTGACCTTAACGGCGCGCTGACAGACTGTCACGGGCGGCAAAGGCGGCCCGTCACGAGGCCGTCAACCGGTTTGGGTAAAGCATGTGGAAAGGTGGGGTGGGGCCGCTATAGTCGGCGCTTCCGAAGGGGAATTCTGATGCGTAGCTTACCTGTTGGCGACACGATTTTGCGCGCCTGGGGATTTGCGGGTCGCCGCGTTCTTCCGCTCCTGGGCGTGGGCTGGCTGGCCGCTGCGTTCTACGGCCTTGTCGTCGCCTTCTTCCTGACGCGGCTGAGCGGCGCCGTGCTGGTGTGGCCCCGTCCTGATGCAGGAAGCTTCAACAATTTTGCGATGTTCTATCTTTTCTGCCTCGCCGTCGCGACGGCGTTCGCGAATGCGGCGATGGCCGTGCCCATGACACGTGAGGCCCTCGAACCGGGCGGGGAATGGAAAAGCGCCTACTTCGTGATTTCTGGACGCGAATGGGCCTTGTTCGCGAACCTGCTTCTTCTCTACGTGATCGTGATCGGCGTGGTATCGGCAATCGCATTTGCGGGCAGTGTCGGCATCGCGGTGTCCCTGCCGATGATCGGTAACGGCGGCGTGTGGCAAGACATTTCGGTAGCGCCGCTGATGTTGGGCGCGGTGATCTTCGTAGCTGTTGCCGCAGGATTGTTTCTGGCGACGCGATTTGGATTTTTCCTGGCGCCCATCGCCGTCGCGGATTCTCCTGCGCGCTTGCTGGAAGCCTGGAGCCTCAGCAGCGGAAAATTCTTCCGTCTGCTTGCCATCGGCCTGTTGCTTGTTCTGCCGGTGATTGTGCTCGCGCTCCTCATCGAATGGGCGGCGATCGGCTCGCAGTTTGCGGATGCTCTGGGTGCGCTGCTTGCGTTGCCTCATGACACGATACCGCTGTTCCAGACAATCAGGGATCATAGCGGCGCGACTGCCGCAATCTTGGCCGGTGCTCTGCTCGTCCTCAACGCCATCTTTGCCGGCGCATCTGCGGAGGCCTACGCCACGGCGGAACACGGAGCCGCCCCGGCGCGAGCTGTTCGCGAACACGAATTCATCCCCCAGCCGGCGTTGGCGATGGCGGCAGCGCCCACCGCGCTGCACCTCACGCCGGAAGAAGCACAGCGCTTCGAGCCGACTTTCCCAAGAGCGGAAAGCGCTGCGCGGCCAACAGAAGCGGCTTCTGCCGAGACTGCCGCCACCGTGCCGGAAGCGGCGCCACCGGAAACCGAGCATGTCGCTACCGCGATGGAAGAATCCGTGAGAGCCGAAGCGGCAATCGCATCACCCGAAGCCATGGAGCACGAAGCGGCGCCCGCGACGGCACTTCCCGAAGAAGAACCGCTCGCAGCGCATCAGGACGCGCTCCCGGAAATGGAGCCGTTGAGCCATGCGGGGCCGGCAGAGCCGGACCCCACCGGGGAGCCGCCGGCTACTCCGCTGCCTTCATTCGTGAAGGCGCAGCCTTCTCCGGAGCACGAGCCTTCAGAAGCGGCTTGAGATACTGGCCTGTGTAGGAACGCGCGATCTTGGCCACCTCTTCCGGTGTTCCGGAAGCCACGATCTCGCCGCCGCCGTCACCACCCTCCGGCCCCAGGTCGACGATCCAGTCCGCGGTCTTGATGACTTCAAGATTGTGCTCGATGACGACGACGGTGTTTCCGTTATCGACCAGCTCGTGCAGCACCTCGAGCAACTTCTTCACGTCGTGGAAATGAAGGCCCGTTGTCGGCTCGTCGAGGATGTAAAGAGTGCGTCCCGTAGCGCGGCGTGACAATTCCTTGGACAGTTTCACGCGCTGCGCTTCGCCGCCCGACAAAGTTGTTGCCTGCTGACCGATGGAAATGTAACCGAGGCCCACCCGTTTCAGCGTATCCAGCTTCTCGCGAATGGACGGCACGGCCTTGAACAATTCAGCGCCCGCCTCGACGGTCATGTCAAGCACATCGGCAATCGAATGGTCGCGGAATTTCACTTCCAGCGTTTCGCGGTTGTAGCGTTTGCCCTTGCAGACGTCGCATTGAACGTAAACGTCCGGCAGGAAGTGCATTTCGATCTTGATGACGCCGTCGCCCTGGCAGGCCTCGCAACGGCCGCCCTTTACGTTGAACGAGAAGCGGCCAGGCTGATAACCGCGCGCCTTGGATTCCGGCAGTTCCGTGAACCAGTCGCGGATCGGCGTGAATGCGCCGGTATAGGTCGCCGGGTTCGAGCGCGGCGTGCGCCCGATCGGGGACTGGTCGATGTCGATCACCTTGTCGAGGAATTCCAGGCCCTCGATCTTGTCGTGCGGCGCCGGATGCTCGCGGCCCTGGTTGAGCTTGCGCGCGGCCGCTTTGTAGAGCGTCTCGATGGTGAGCGTGGATTTGCCGCCACCGGACACGCCGGTAACGCAGGTGAGCGTGCCGAGCGGAACCTCCATCGACACATTCTTGAGGTTGTTGCCCTTCGCGCCGATTACCTTCAGCCAGCGGTTGTTCGCGGCCTTGCGCCGTTTCGCCGGCACGGGAATCTGCTCGATGCCGACGAGGTATTTTCCCGTCAGGCTCTTGGGATTCCGCATGATGTCTTCGGGCGTTCCTTCGGCAATGATGTGCCCACCGTGAATGCCGGCGCCCGGACCCATGTCGATCACGTGGTCGGCGGTGCGGATCGCTTCTTCGTCATGCTCCACTACGACCACCGTGTTGCCCATGTCGCGTAGACCCTTGAGCGACTCCAGAAGCTTGGCGTTGTCGCGCTGATGCAGGCCTATGCTGGGTTCGTCGAGCACATACAACACGCCGGTCAGGCCCGAGCCGATCTGCGAGGCCAGCCGGATGCGCTGGCTTTCGCCGCCTGAGAGGGTCCCTGAAGAACGCGCCATCGTCAGGTAATCGAGCCCGACATTGTTCAGGAACTTCAGGCGCGCACGGATTTCCTTGAGGATGCGCGCCGCGATCTCGTTCTGCTGCTTGTTCAGCTTCTTGTCGATGTCGCGGAACCATGTGTCGACCAGCTTGATCGACTGCTCGCATACCTGGCCGATATGCAGCCCGCCGATCTTCACGGCCAGCGCTTCCGGCTTCAGGCGATAACCGTGACAGACGTCGCAGGGCGAGGTGTCCTGAAAACGTTCCATTTCCTCGCGGATCCAGGCGGAGTCGGTCTCCTTGTAGCGCCGCTCCATGTTCGGGATGACGCCCTCGAACGCCTTTTTGGTTTCGTATCTGCGAAGTCCGTCGTCATAGATGAACTTGATCTCGTCTTCGCCCGAACCATGCAGGATGATCTCCCGCGCCTTTTTCGGCAGGTCTTCCCAGGGATCATTCAGCGAAAACTTGTAGTGCCGCGCAAGCGCCTCCAGCGTCTGCAGGTAGTATGGCGAAGAAGACTTCGACCATGGCGCGATGGCGCCCTTGCGCAGCGAAACGGAGTCGTCCGGCACGATCAGGGCTGGATCGAAATAAAGCTGCGTCCCAAGGCCGTCGCAGGCCGGGCAGGCACCATGCGGGTTGTTGAACGAGAACAGCCGGGGCTCGATCTCCGGAATTGTGAAGCCGGACACCGGGCAGGCGAATTTCGACGACATGATCATCTGCTTCGCCGAACCGTCTTTCTCCTTCTGGTCTGCGAATTCCACGATCAGCAGGCCGTCCGCGAGATTGAGTGCGGTCTCGATCGAGTCGGGCAGGCGGTTGCCGATGTCCTTTTTCACCGCGATGCGATCGACCACGACTTCGATGTCATGCTTGAGCTTCTTGTCGAGCGTCGGCGTGTTCGCGATCTCGTAGTACTTGCCGTCCACCTTGACGCGCTGGAAGCCTTTCTTCTGAAGCTCGGCAAGTTCCTTGCGATATTCGCCCTTGCGGCCGCGCACGATAGGGGCAAGCAGGTAAAGACGCGTGCCCTCGTCCAGCGCGAGAATGCGATCGGCCATCTGGCTGACCGTCTGGCTTTCGATCGGTAGTCCGGTCGCGGGCGAATAAGGCACGCCGACGCGCGCGAACAGAAGCCGCAGGTAGTCGTAGATCTCGGTTACGGTGCCGACCGTCGAGCGTGGATTCTTGCTGGTGGTCTTCTGCTCGATGGAAATGGCGGGCGACAGGCCCTCGATGTGATCCACATCCGGCTTCTGCATCAGTTCCAGGAACTGGCGCGCATAGGCCGAGAGCGATTCAACGTAGCGCCGCTGCCCTTCCGCATAGATCGTGTCGAAGGCGAGCGACGATTTTCCCGACCCGGAGAGCCCGGTCATTACCGTCAGCGTGTCGCGCGGAATTTCCACGTCGACGTTCTTCAGATTGTGCTCGCGGGCACCCTTGATCGAGATGTTCTTCAGCATGGCTCTCTATGGACTGGCGGAACGGGAAAGCTTGCGCGGTTCAGCACCAACCGGGCAAGGGCGCGATCCGTGGCCCCTGCCACGCCCTGACACGCCCGAATCCAGAATGGAACAAAAACCGAACATTCATACTCAGGCCGGCCAGAAATGTCTATCGCCGTGCGTCTTTTCGCCCTGAAGCGAAGGACGGCACGGTGCGTTTTGCGATGGTCGGCGTTTCCAATAGATGGGGACGCATGAGGATTTTTGAAGACCCCCGCGCACCAGGCCACACGGAACTCCGCTACCGCCCGGATGTGGACGGGCTGCGCGCGGTCGCTGTGCTGTGCGTTGTCTTCTACCACTACG